>PIXS01000027.1 GCA_003096255.1 Candidatus Bathyarchaeum sp.
CGAAAACAGCCCCAAGATTGAGGGGAAAGACGCTTTTCTGCTGTTTCAGAGCTTCGGTTTCCCCGTCGAGTTGACCCAAGAGCTTGCTTGTGAGATTGGCGTTGAAGTTGACATGGACGGCTTCAAAAACGAGTATGAACGCCACAGAAAAGTATCAGCTGCAAGCGCCAAGAAGCTGTTCAAGGGCGGCTTAAGCGACGCATCCTCTGAAACACAGTGCCTTCACACTGCCACTCATCTGCTGAATGAGGCTTTGCGGATTGTGTTGAAGAAGAAGGATATTGTTCAGAGGGGCTCCAACATCACTCCAGAAAGATTACGTTTTGACTTCAACTTTGACCGAGCCCTGACACCCGAAGAAATAGCGGCAGTAGAACAGATGGTTAATGAACAGATACAGAAATGCCTGCCTGTCAAACGAACAGAAATGACTGTAGACGAAGCAAAAGCAACAGGCGCACAGGGAGTGTTTGACGACAAATACGGCGACACAGTATCAGTCTACAACGTAGGCGACTTTTCTGCAGAAATCTGCGGCGGACCCCACGTCAACAACACCAGCGAGTTAGGAGTCTTCAAGATAAAGAAACAGAAAGGCATCGCAGCTGGAGTCAGAAGAATACGCGCCATACTAGAGAAAAAACAAAGCTAAACTTTCAACTCACCAATCATATTTGGAGCCTAATAGCAGCAGATTGTTGAAAACAGTATTTTTTCTGGAACGACGACAGCACACCAGAAGGATACGTAAATTAGGTGGCTACTGAAACATTCTTTTCGAGTGGTTGAGTGATGGGTGTCGATTTTGGTTCTTTAATAATCGAGTTGGAAGCCCTTGTTTCCAGTTCAAAAGAAGATTTCGTTAACGAGTTCTGGAGCAGTTACGAGAACTACATCAAAACATACAACAAGCTCCTCACTGATTTACAGTCATTGGGCTTCTACAAACAACTAAAACCCGTCGAAGAGGTTCCCTTCAGTGACCAAGCCTTCGACTCTGGCTACACTAAACAGGAAAAGGCAAAACTACGGGAAATAGTCAACCAGTCCAGCATTCTACTAAAAAAAGTAAGATTGCTTTTATCCCCGCCCACACCCACAAAACTCAACAATCAGGTGCGGTCAAACCAAATCTTCCTAGTCTACGGACAAGACAACCCAATGACATCCGACGTAACCGACACACTGCAAAAACTGGACCTTGAACCCATCATTCTACAGGACATAACCGACAAAATCGCCGACTACCCCCACATCTCCTTCGCAGTAGTCCTTTTGTCTCCCGACATTCTGGCTTACCCAAAACAAAAAACGTCAGACCAAGCAAAACTCCACCCAACACAAAACATCATCTACACACTAGGCTACCTAATGGGACACCTTGGAACCACCAACGTAGCCGCCATATACCCGACAAAACAAAATTTCAAAATCCCAGACGGCAGCAACGTTCTCTGGATAGAATACAAAACAGGCTGGTACCTAAAACTCATCAAAGAACTGAAAGCCGCCAACTTCGAAGTCGACGCAAACAAACTCGGCTGGCTATAACCCTCGCATATTTGCAGTCTAATAGAGGTACATTGTTGAAAACATTACTTTTTCTGATAAACCAAGCACCGCCAATTTTGTTTTGCGTGAATGCTGAACGTCTGGCACTTAAGATATGCCCATACAAAGTCAGCAGTATATGGTTCAAAATCACCAAGCGTTGCAGTTTCAGTTATAATAAAAAGTTTATAGAAGTTATTACCAACAAGATAACTGAGTGATTTGAGGTGGGGGAGATATGATTAGGAGGGTACGACGTTTTTTTGATTACAAGCATGCAAGTTTTGATGACGCAGGAGAATCCACAAGCGAAAACGGTTCCCTTTCTGGACTGTTAAAGGAGGGCTACGTCGAGCTTCTGGGAGTAACTGACCCTGAAGCAGTCAACGCAATCTGCTATAAGGACAACAAACCCAAATTGGGGGACTCTTTTATCTACGAATATTTCTGGTCTGTGGGAATGGCTGGATTAGACCCAAAATGGTTCGAAAAACTGGATAAAGACGAATCAATCGTAGTCCAGCTCATTTTTCACACAAAAGATTCACGATTTACTATTCAGGAAATCGCTGCTGACCTAAAGCAGTTACCTCCCTTCCTAAAAGAGAAAGGGATATTTGATAAACTACAAACCATCCGCCCTTTACTTGACACAGCTGGAAAAGTAATCGAGGCTGCAGGACTAGCTGTTCCTGGAAGAATTCTCTCTACCATATCTGAAATCAATGCCAACACCGTCCCCGTTGACGAGTTTCCATGGTGGATAAAAACATTTACAACTGGCGGAGAAGCAGGAATCGAGTGGCACATCCCCAGAAACTTTTTACAGTACGCAGGTAGCCGCCTTGTAGGAACCCTTGATGTATATTTTGTAGACTGCAATCCAGACACGGAGGAGACACCAGAGAACGACCTAGGAATAGAGATAAGAGCATTTCTAAGATCATCTATACAAGATGCCCGCTCCGACGAACTTTACATCAATCCTACAAACCAAAAAACTATGCTCATAATAACACCCAAGATAACTAAAGCCTCAAATACGCCACTTTGAAGATTGCCCAAAAAAGCTGCTAACGTATACTGTTACCCAACTTCTTGCTGTCTGGCTTGACTGAAAAACTTTTAACGTTCTGGGTACTCCATTGGCTTTAATGACATCCTTAAAGCAGACTGAGGAAAAGTGGCGAAAAAAGTGGGAAACAGCCAAAATATTCGAGGCAAACCCAGACCCCACTAAACAAAAGTATTTCATCACTTTTCCCTTTTCTTACATGAATGGTCCCCTCCACGTGGGACACGGCTTCACAGCCACCCGCGTCGACGCCTACGCCCGCTTCAAACGCATGCAAGGCTACAACGTCCTGTTTCCGTGGGCTTGGCACTGGACAGGCGAAACCATTGCAGGCGCAAGCGAACGCGTAAAAAACGGGGATGAAATCCTGATTCGTGCCTTCAGGGAAATGGACGGCGTCTCAGAGGAGAACCTGAAAAAGTTTGTTGACCCCGTCTTCATGGCACAATACTACACGGACGACAGTCGAGAATCCGTGAAAAGAATTGGCTACAGCGTGGACTGGAGAAGAGAATTCACCACCACTAGCCTGTACCCAACTTTCAGCAAATTTGTTGAATGGCAAACTGAGCGGCTCCGTGAGAAAGGCTACATTATACAGGGAACTTATCCCGTGGTCTGGTGCCCCCATGACCAGAGCCCAACAGGCGACCACGACAGGCAAACAGGAGAAGGCGTAGTAGCCGAAGAATACACCCTCCTGAAGTATAAGATGCTGGATGGCACAATCCTGCCCTCCGCCACCTTCAGACCAGAAACAATCTACGGCATAACAAACATCTGGATAAACCCCGACGCCGACTACGTCAAAGCAGACGTAAACGGCGAAAACTGGATAATCAGCAAAACAGCCGCAAACAAACTCAAAGAACAGCTGAAAAAAGTAACAATTCTAGAAGAGTTCAAGGGAAGAAAAATCATCGGAAAACAGTTCACCAGCCCCCTCAGCGACAGAAAGATGCTGATTCTGCCCGGTTGGTTCGTAAGCCCAGACAACGCAACAGGAGTCGTCTACAGCGTCCCAGCCCACGCCCCCTTCGACTGGTTGGCCCTAAGAGACCTCCAAAACAACACAGACCTCCTCAAAGAATTCAACATCGACCCTGAAACGGTCAAACAGATACAGCCCGTTTCCCTCATCACCGTACAAGGCTACGGCGAATACCCCGCCCTCGAACTTGTCGACCAACTAGGCGTAAAGGACCAGCATGACCCAAAAGCCGAAGAAGCAACCAAAACCCTGTACAAGAAAGAGTTCCACGGCGGAACCCTAAAACAAATCTGCGGAAAATACGCAGGAAAAAAAGTCAACAAAGTAAAAGACCTCCTAATCGAAGACTTCAAAGAACAAGGCATAGCAGACCAAATGTACGACTTACCCGACCCCGTGGTCTGCAGATGTATGACTCCTTGTGTAGTTAAGCTTCTTGAGGAACAATGGTTCATCAAATACTCAGACGAAACATGGAAACAGGAAACCAAAGACACCTTGGCTCAGGCTTCCATTTACCCTGACTCAGCCCGTCAATGGTTCCTGAATATCATTGATTGGCTTAAAGAGTGGCCATGCGCCAGAAAAAGCGGCTTAGGAACGCCCCTTCCATGGAGTCCAGGATGGATAGTTGAAACCCTGACCGACTCAACCGTTTACATGGCCTTCTACACCATAAACAATCACCTCAAAAAACACAACATAACCGCAGAACAGCTACCTTTCCAATTCTTTGATTACATCTTCTACGGAAAAGGAGACCCCGACCCGCTTTCTGAACAAACAAAGATACCCACAGAAACTTTGGAGGAGATGCGAAGCGAGTTCCTGTACTGGTATCCCCTAGACATGAGAATCTCAGCTAAAGAATTGCTTCCAAACCATTTGACTTTCTTCCTTTTCCAGCACACTGCACTGTTTCCTGACAACTTGCCCAGAGCCGTGGGCGTAAACGGTATGTTAAGCATTGAGGGAAAGAAGATGTCGAAATCGAAGGGCAACTTCATAACCCTCAAGGATGCCCTCAACCAGTTTGGAGCAGATGCAACCCGATGCGCCCTTCTTTTGGGTGGAGAGGGAATGAATGACCCAGACTGGAGAAAAGAAACAGTCGGTGACGTTAAAGGCAAGCTCAGGGGCTTCCAGAACCTAGTATACAACATAATTGACAACGCAAAACAGCCAAAAACTGGGCATCTGGAAACGTGGCTCACAAGCATGCTGCAGCACAGAATCAGGATTGTCACAGAAAACTTGGACGCCCTGAAGACCAGAACCGCCCTAGAAAACGCCCTCTTCGAGGTCTGGAACGACTTCAGATGGTACATACGAAGAACAGAAGCCCTCAACTCAAAAATCCTAAAAGACTCCCTCGAAACTTGGACTCGGCTGATGGCTCCCTTCGCGCCCTACATGTGCGAAGAAATCTGGAGCAAACTAGGTCACAATGACTTTGTTTCCTTGGCTGATTGGCCAGCCTACGACCCAAAACAAGTCAACGTTCAGGCAGAAGAAACCGAAAACCTAGTCAAAAACGTTCTCGAAGACACCTCAAACATTCTCAGAGCAACAAAAATGGTGCCCAAAGAAATATACTACTACTCTGCCGCCCAATGGAAATGGAAAGCCTACCTCACAGCCCTCAAAAAGTCGGCAACAGGCACCCTTGCAGTAGGCACTCTAATGAAGGAACTGATGGCTGACCCAGAACTGAAACCTGTGGCAAAACAAGTTGCCAAATTCGCCCAAGGAATAACCCAAGAAATCAACCGAATGCCCGAAGACATAAAACAGAAACAACTACAAATCGGAACCCTAGACGAAGCCGCTTTACTCGAGAAAGCTGAGGCATTCTTTGGAAGAGAATTCAACGCAAAAATCCACACCTACAGAGAAGACGACAGGCAGATTCATGACCCCCAACGGAAGGCTGGCTATGCTAAACCTTATCGCCCAGCAATTTACGTTGTGTAACCCTGAAACTTTACCATACATTTTTAATGAAAGATTATATCTAGGCAGTTCTTAGACTATGAGGGTTCATGGGTCCGTGGCCTAGTCAGGATAAGGCGTTGGACTTCTAATCTACGGAAGAAGAAATCCAACGATCCGGGGTTCGAATCCCCGCGGATCCGCCACCTTCATTTTTACATGTTTTGTTTGTGGTTTTGGATGCGGGAGTTTGGAGCTGCTGAGTTAAAACATAAAATTTAACTGAAAATAAAACCAAGTATATGCATTTGTGAAAAAATTCGTTTTACCTGTATATCAGCTTAACTGTTCGCCATGTTATACGGAAATTATAAATCTGTCTAAGTTAAAATAGGTAGGTTGTACATTCACAGTTTGAGTTGTTGGTGTACAAAGAAAGTGATGAGAGTATGAATACACACGCAGAAGACCTGAAGCTTCGGCTAATGACTATCGAGCTGCTTCGAACAGCAAAAAAAGAATACACTTACCGAGAATTATCCGCAAAAACCAACCTGCCTGTCACAGTTTTAAGCAGGTACGCGAAAGGTCATGTTCTGCCAAACGCTGAACGCGCCAGAGAACTTTGGGAAATTTTGACCAAACTTGTTGGCTTGAAGGCTGAGCTTCGTAGAAGAATAAAATTCAACTCAGCAGGATACTTCAACAACACCTGGATTATAGGTGACCACAACATCCTTCAGCAAGCCGCTCATCATGCCCTTGCAACCTTCGCTGGGGGACGTGTGACAAAAGTTTTGACTGCCGCTGTTGACGGCATACCTCTTGGTGCCTTGGTTGCGAACTCTTTGGGTGTTGATTTGTTGATTGCAAAACGGAGCAAGGAAGTGGGTGTTCCCGCTTTTCTGGAGGAAACCTATGTTCTGAAGGGTTCAGGCGTAACAATGACTCTGTATTTGCCGAAGGATGCTTTGAAGCGCCGAGATAGCGTCCTTATAGTTGATGACATGATAAAGTCAGGAGAAACTCAGGTTGCATTGGTGAACTTCGTTAAGAAGGCTAGAGCTGAAGTTTCCGGCATTTACTCTCTTATTGCTGTTGGTGACGATTGGCGACAGAACCTGAAGCTTCCTAAGGGCAGCCCAATTGAGGTTGTAATAAAAATCAACAAGAAAAAGTAACGCAAATCATAAATGCGCAACAGAGTTCATAATAGAAGATTGTTCACGGGTGGAACTCTGGGAAGCGCAGGTAGGGAAAAAATGAAAAACCCTCCACGCCGTCACCGAACGTGAACGCTTCCCATAGCCACTAAAATTTCTGGACACATCGAAGTAATTAAACTGTAGGTTTGCATTTGAGCGCACTGTCTTGCAGTCAATACTGCCGGCTTGAATCTTTATCTTCGCAGAAAACATATTACCTAGCGAAACAAAAGACAGCATAAATGCGGTGTTGATTAATGCGAACCATAGAATGGAAAGACGGCACAGTCATAATTATTGACCAAACCAAACTACCCAACGAAGAAGTCTGGGTAAACATGAAAAACTCTGACGATGTTGCATCAGCAATCACAGAAATGAAGCTGCGAGGCGCCCCCCTCATCGGCGTAGCAGCTGCTTACGGTTTGGCTCTCACAGCCTTCCATTCAAAAGCCAAAACCAGAGAAGCCCTCATGAAGGAACTGGAAGCCTCGGCTGCGGATTTGCGGAAGACACGCCCAACCGCAGTAAATCTTTTCTGGGCAATCGACAGGGTAATGAAAAAAGCACAGGAAACGTCAGGGACTAAGGAAGCTTTGGCAGAAGCTGTTGTGGATGAGGCACAGAAGATGGCGGACGAGGATGTTGAAGTCAACCGGAAGATGGGCAAGTACGGCGCCACCCTCATAGAGGACGGCGATACGGTTCTCACCCACTGCAACGCAGGCAGTCTAGCTACGGTTGATTACGGCACAGCCCTTGGGGTTGTACGAGCCGCCATCGAAGAAGGCAAAAACGTTAAGGTTATTTCCTGCGAGACCCGACCAAAGCTTCAGGGAGCTCGTCTCACCTGTTACGAGTTGATGCGGGACAACATTCCTGTGACTCTAATAGCGGACACCATGGTAGGCTATGTAATGTCCAAAGGTTTGGTAGATAAAGTGGTGGTTGGCGCAGACCGTGTTGTTAAAGATGCGGTTCTGAACAAGATCGGAACATACAACGTTGCTGTTTTAGCCAGCGAACACGGCATCCCCTTCTATGTAGCGGCTCCCATGTCAACAATGGACCAAACGCGAACCTCAGAAGAGGCAATAATCGAAGAAAGAAGCCCAACTGAAGTCACGAACGTCCGCTCCGAAAGAATCGCACCCAAAGGCATCAAAGTGTTGAATCCAGCCTTTGACATAACCCCCCTAGTGTACGTGGACGCGGTCATAACCGAAGAAGGCATCCTGATTCCAGACGTTAGCTTGAAACCAAAACCCAAGAAATAGCCAAAAAAGGAAACGATTAAAGCCAATGTTTCCTCTCAGACTCTTACTTGTGCATTGGAGAGTAACAGACGCTGGGCAAAATCGAATGCAATCAAACAAATTGCGTAAACAACACTGACGGCTACTGCAGGTCACTGAAAAGAAGATTGCTTAATCTCTGTACATTCAAACGAAAACCTGAACAATCACAAACCAAGTGAAGCGCTACAGATTTTCTTGTTTTATAGTCGTTTTTATATAATGGCGTCCGTGTTATTGCTGGAATAGGATGTGCTTTAACCGAGATGGCTTCTAAACGAATTGCACTCATGAGCGCACTGCTTCTTGTGCTTTGTTTATCAGCTTCTGTTGAAACAATAAGCGCCCAAACAGGCTCTCAATACTGGGTTACTGTGAATCCTGTGACATCAAGCTCCATTCTTTACGGGAACGTCGAAAAGAACTGGACAATACCCTTTCAAGCCCTTTGGAGTTACGGCGAAAATTCAGGACAGGTCATCGAAAGCGCGAAATTGACAATTGAAGTCAAAACATTGGATAACACGTCTATAGCAAACATTACTGAAACAACAAACTCTACAGGATTTGTTACCTTGTATTACATATCCTCAAATCCCGCAGTGCTGACTTTTACGCCCACAAGTTTGGTTACCCAAGATGAAACATTGTACAACTCTAGTCTTTTTGAAGATGGGCAAAGCGTTTATGGGCTTCAGCAAAATTCGTTGACTGTATATTGGGACACTTTCGATGCTTCATTAGTCAGCACCAATACTGACACTCAAGGAGTTACGGCAGTGTCCATAAATGTAACATACATGATGGTGCCTGAAGAAGGTCTGACCATCCCCGACTCCTCTCCTGAGCAGGTCTTTCCCAAGATTGCACATGGAAGAAACGTGACCATTAATGGCGTCGAAGCTGAAGAAACCTCAGTGTCTGGAGTCTACACAGCAAACTTTTCCACTTGGTTGCCCACAACATACATGATAGTAGAAGTTTCACAGGATGGATGGCTTCCAGCCCATATAGCATTCAGTTTCGACCATGTCTCAAATTCGGTCATGTGGATGCCCGCATTAGCAATTCTCTTAGTCATTTTTGCTGGGCTAGTGCTTTTTCGTCTTTTCAAGAAAACAGAAGATAATACACGTTTCGGCAATGCAGGTTTCCCCTTCATTGGAGGAGTGCTGCTGGCGCTTGCCACTTTCATTAGCCTTTACTGGGGAGCTGTTGGACTTGACGGCACCCTAAGTGGATTTGATTGGCTATGGTTGGCTGCTTTTGGGTTGCTTTCTTTTGGGTTTGGATTTGCAGGCAGCATTCTGTCCGTGATGAAAAGGAAGCAGGCTGTAGTCATATTTGCCGTATGTGTTCCTCTTCTAGCAAACGTAATTGCCATCAAAAGTGCCCTTGACGGTTACCAGTTAGCCGCTCCTTGGTTGATTATAGTGCCCTCATTCATCATTTCCGTGCTCAGCGGCATCCTTATCTCAAACGCAGACAAGCACTTCAAAAGCTAATACGATTTCCAAAAACAAACACACAGGGACTCTTTTTCAAGTCCTTTATCCGACACACCACCCAAAACACTCCACCTTAGCTGGAAAAACGTTTTCTTCCCTCATCAAATCCCTCAAACAAACTTGGTCTTCCGCCAAAACGTCGCCACTATACGCGTATGCTCTGCCCCTACAGCCGCCACAGGTTTCTCTGTACTCGCAGTCTCCACACTTTCCCGTAAGCAAGGTTCTGTTTCGGAGCGTTTTCAGCAGCTCTGAACCATACCACATCTCTGTTAAGCTCTTTTCTCGGATGTTTCCGATTTTAATTTGCAGAAAAGGACAGGGGTACACGTCACCGTTAGGTCGCAAGCTGAGGTAGTTGATGCCTGCGTGGCAGCCGACTGGTGCGTTTATCCAGAACTGTTTCAGAAGCAGGTCTGGCGGACTGGTGCCGCTTGTTTTGTGCATTGTTGCCGCAATCTGTGGATAAAGGGGGTTTCCTCCTGAGAACACAAAAACCATCTCCCTTTCTTCCTGCATTCTCTGAAGATACCGCATCAGCTTTTCTCGCTGCTCCTGAAGCATCATCTCCTCCATCATCTCTTTTCCTCTTCCGTTAGGCACCAAATCGTAGATGGCAACCTGATCAACCCCCAAACTTGATATAAAATCTATCATCTGAGGAACCTCAGCACAGTTGCTTTTCAGCGCCATAGTCGTGACCACCACCTTCAAGTCCACATCATTGCAGGCTCTGATGCCCCTCAAGGCTTTATCGAAGGTTCCAGGCACGTTTCTGAGCCTGTCATGAACCTTGGAGTCGATTGAATCAATGGGTATGCCCACAGCCATGATTCCCGCATCCTTAAGCTCCCAAGCCACCTTATGGTCAATCAGCACCCCATTAGTCAGCATTGCAGGAATAATTCCCACATCAATACAGTGTTCAGCAAGCCTCAAAACAAAGTCTTTCCGCAGCAAAGGTTCGCCGCCACTAAACATCAGTGCTTCAGTTCCAAGCATCGCCAGCTCATCTATTGCCTGCAGTCCTTCCTTTAGTGTGAGTTCGTTGGGGAATGGTTCCCGTGCGTCAGCGTGGCAGTGTAGGCATAGTAGGTTGC
>PIXS01000028.1 GCA_003096255.1 Candidatus Bathyarchaeum sp.
ATACCCGATGTTTACCGTTTTTTGCCAAAAACATCAAATCTGAAGCGACTAGAACTGTTTTTGCTCACTTTCGATGTCAGAAAAGGTTCTGGTGCCTTTCCCAGAAAGCCGTTATGTTCTCTTCACACTCGATGGGATTTTTCACTGCCTTCATCTCTTTCTGGTAGTAGCTTGGAAGCAACTGCCTGATGCTTGGGCGTATAACTCTTTCATCCAACATTACTATGCAGCCTTTGTCTGTAGCTGACCGATGGACGCGTCCGCAGGCTTGAACCAACCGGAATATGGCGGGAGTCAAGTAGGCGTAGTCTCGTCCTTTTCCTGGGAACTGGGAATCAAAGTAGTCTATCAGCGCCTTCTGGTACACGCTCCATGTTGCGTAAGGCAGCCCCACAGTTACTACACAGGTTAGCATGTTGTTGGGGTAGTCCATTCCTTCACTGAATTTTCCGCCCATAACTCCGAATAGTGCGTTGCTGTTTGAACGCTTTAGCCTCTGCATCACGTCTTGTTGTCGGGTTTTGCGCTCCTCTACAATCATTGTTCGGTCAAGGCTTGTGTGGGAAAGGATGGAATTCATTAGGTAGTAGCTGGTGAAAAAGACTGCCATGTTGCCCCTGTTTGCCACAGATATTGCTTCGATGTAGTTTGCCCATTTCTTGAGCATCTGGTCGGTTCTCTGCTCGTATCTGGATGAGACGTCGCTGGCGGCCAGTATCATCCGGTTTTCTTGGGGGAATGGAGAATCAAATTCTCTGAGGTGAACGTCCTCTTCGCTGCGAAGTATAAGGTCCCTGTAGACTTTTGGGGGAGAAAGGAAACCGCTCATGACAATGCTTCCCTTTGCCTGCCGCAACACAGGGTCTGTTATTTCCCTGCCGTCTAGGCTCCTGACTTCTAGGTAGATTCTGTCTCCCCAGTCCTTCTGAATCAAGTGAACGTACTTGTCGCCGACTCGCTGGAAGAAGTTCTCCACAAAGTCGCCTACCCTGTGAGTGTAACTGAAGATTCTGTCAGACCCCAGTTCCTGCCGCCTTTCTCTCACGTGTTCGCCGTATTCGTGGAAGACTTCAGCGGCTTCTTCGTTGGATGTTCCGCTCCACTCAAGGAAGCGGTCAGCAATATCTTGGGGGTCCAGCATCTGAAGGCTCGCTTTTCCTAAGCCCTTTTTGACGTAACGGAAAACGTTGTCGTCCAGCACGTTGAGGTAGTCTCGGACTTCATCCAAGTTTTGGTGTTCAAATTTTTCTGTTTCTTTGAGGGCGTTTTCGATGGTGGTTTGGGTCATCCTGTCTGAGAGGAGTCCACGGGCAAAGTCGGGGATGTTGTGGGCTTCGTCGACTATGAGGTAAACGTCGGATGGATCAGCTCCCATGCTCTGGAGCAGGGCTTGTCTTATTTGCGGGTTGAAGGTGTAATGGTATGTCCCAAGGAAAATGTCTACTTTGCTGAGAACCCGTTTCAGTGCCTCGTAGGCGCAGAAGCCGTTTTTAGCCAGTCGGTAAGTAGCTTCTTTTGGGTCAAGGATTCTTTTGGCGCAGTCCAGAGCCAACATTTCTGCTTCCCGCTTCTTCCTTTGTATGTTCCAGTAGTATCTGCAGAAGGGTTTGGTGCCGGATTCACAGTTTTTCTTGAGTCTTCTGCATTCTTCAAGGAAGTCGTAGTATGAGCCTTCGTTTCTCAGCCGCAACGGGCACATGTCTTTTTTGCTGAAGAAGGAGACAGTCAAAGGATTCTGTTTTAAGCCCTTGAGTTCTTTGAGGAAGATGTGGAGTTGGCTCCTTGTTCTGAAGCTGACCAGAAGCTTGTTTTCTCCGAGGCGCGGCAACACACTGAGAAGGGAAGCTAATGATTTTCCTATGCCGCAGGGGGCGCTGCCCACGAAGACTTGGTTGTTTTTGAGGGCTCGGGTAGCCTCTTCTATGAATTCTACCTGTCCCTTGCGTATTTCGTAGCCTCGGGGCAGCCACTTGTCGCCTGAATTACCAGTTTCTGATTTTGGCTCTGGCGCTCTTCTAGGTACGGTTATAGTGCGTCTAGGGGAGCGGCTGCCGTGTACAATTCTAGCGCTTAGGAATGTTCCGCAGTCAGGGCAGAAGTGGCTCTGCCTAAATTCTGCAAGGGAATACTTTTTTCTGCATTTTCGGCAAACGTAGATTCTGGTCAATTTTCTCCTCTACCATACAAGATTGCATAGAGATATTCTTTGTTGACAGTTTCGGTTCATAAGCGGGCAGGTGGGATGTTGCACCATAATCGATAATAGCATGGGGTGCATTTGTAGTTGATTAGGTAGGGAATGAAGTATGGTTTATTGTGAAAAGTGTGGCTCAAAGCTGGTTGATGATGCCCTGTTCTGTTCTTCTTGTGGCGCTGCGGTTGGGAAGACGAAGTCTGAGGAGTATTCTGTATCGTCTGACAACCTTATTGAACGCGTAAAGGAGCTGCTTCATGAAGGCAACGTCACCCGAATAATCGTGAAGGACGAGAAAGGAAAGGTTCTGTTTGAGATACCTGCCACAGTCGGAGTAATCGGCGCTGTTCTTGTTCCATGGCTCGCAGCATTAGGCGCAATTGCCGCAATAGCAACAAACTGCAAAATCGTAGTCATAAGACGAGAATAAAACCGAAGCAGCTTGCATTGTTTTTCTGAAAAAAGCTTTTTTTCAACAATCTTCTGCTATTAGGGTTCAAATATGGATGTTGAGTTGGCAGTTCTGGATAGTTTTGTTTGTAGAACGGCGGCGACTTAAGCGTAGCCGCGGCTGGTTCGTGGCTTATTATTAAGCGAGAAGTGTTATGTGATAATTTCTGCTTCTGCGCTCAGGGAGTCTGTTTTTGTTATTTTTACCGTTATGTGGTCTCCAATCTTTGTGTCGTCAATTAAGATTAGGAAACCTTTGATTCGGGCTATGCCTGCCCCGTTGGGGGTTGTTTCTGTTATATCAACTTCGTATTCATTTCCTATCTCAACAGGGCATTTCCTAACGTATCTCCCACGCCTATTCTTAGCATTTCTTTGACTTCTTTTCATGAAACTAAACCATCTTTGCGTATTATTAGCCTAAGTCTAGCAGTAATAATACCGATTGTCCCTAGTCTTTCTTATTCTGCCCAGAACGTTTCCAACCAAATAGGGCAACCAATACTGTTCCTGCAAATCCAAATTAGCCTCTATCAGCGGTACAGCATTTTTCTTGGAAGTAGCGCCTACTTTCTCAAATTTTTCATTAATCCGCTGACGCATCTTAAGTTCAAGCCTCGACACATACAAATCCTAAACCCCTCCTTCTTTCTTCATACTTTTCCTAAGAAGAACACCCAAAACAAACGACTGAACACGACAAGTCGCTTTGCCGTCATTCACTAAGAGAATTCTACCAACATAGTAGAGTGAATGGGCACATATATAATATGTGGATTTTCAAAAAACGATTAGCAGATTCTAACATGCCTGAAAAACTACAGACTACTTTCTTACAAGCTTTGGTCAGCCCCACATCATTAAAGCCGAAAAAAGAAAGGGTTTTTACGGATTGCCGAACCATTTAGAGATTAGTTGATAGTCTGTGTCTTGCTGCCGTTGCCACACCAAGTTTTTGCTTATACCTGAATCGGCTTCAGTTAATACACATAGGGGAATGGTGTAGAATGAAGAAAGCAGCCGCTGTAATCGTGATGATTGTGCTTCTTGCCTCGGCATTTTCCCTCACCATCCTGTCTACTGGCGCTTCCGAAGCCTCAACAAAAACGGGGGACTGGCCCATGTTCCACTACAACACAGCAAACACAGGCACCACGGAGACCACAGCGCCGAGGACAAACCAGACAGCATGGAAGTTTAACACTGGAGGACCAGTTGACTCGCCCATAATATCCGATGGCGTGGTTTATTTTGGGTCATTGGACGACAAAGTTTACGCCCTGCACGCGTCAAATGGCACATTTATTTGGAGTTACCAGACAGGCGCCAATGTGTTGTCTCCTGCCGCAGTTGCAGAGGGCATGGTTTTTGTGGGTTCTGAGGACTTTCATGTTTATGCTTTGAATGCTTCTACTGGCGCCTACATTTGGAGCTACAAGACAGGATATTTTGTGGACTCTGCAATCGCCTACTCTGAGGGCGTAGTCTATGTGGCTTCAGAGGACAGCAACGTCTACGCCCTGAACGCCACAACAGGAGACCTTAAGTGGAGTTACGCGACGGGCGAGCAGATTATGCTGTCTTCACCTATCCTCGGCTACGGCATGGTCTACATAGGCTCAGAGGACAACAAAATTCATGCCATAAACGCATCAACAGGAGACCACGTGTGGAGCTACACTACAGGCGACGACGTGGTTTCTACTCCCGCGGTTGCAGACGGCAAAGTCTACATTGGCTCAAACGACAACAGCCTATATGCCTTCGACGCCGTCACAGGCGACCTCTTGTGGGATTACACAACCGATGGCCCAATATTTTCTGGACCCGCCGCAGACCAAGGCACAGTCTATGTGGGCTCAGTTGACGGACGAGTCTACGCCCTAACTGACCCAGGCACAGTCATATGGAACTACACAACTGGAGGCGCCGTGGCTTCCTCACCTGCAGTCGCACAAGGCACAGTGTACGTGGGCTCCTATGACCAGAAAATCTACGCCCTGAATGCATCAACAGGCGATTACATTTGGAGCTACATGACAGAAGAGATGGTGATTTCATTGCCCGCAGTCTACGACGGCACAGTGTATGTGGGAGGATGGGACGGGCGACTATACGCCTTAGATGCTTCTACGGGTGACTTCAAGTGGGAATACATCACAGGGGGAGTTGTGGATTCTTCTCCCGCCGTAGCAGACGACAAAGTCTACGTTGGCTCTTTTGACGGAAACGTTTACGCCCTGAGTGCTACCACTGGCGCAGTTCCCTTCGACGAATTCTCCAGCAACGTCATCTGGAGCTACAAAACAGGTGACATGGTTATGCTGTCCGCGCCAGCCGTAGCAAACGGAATAGTCTACGTCGGCTCCTACGACTACAACGTTTACGCCCTGAACGCCACAACAGGCGACAAAATATGGAGTTACACAACAGGCTTTGCTGTGGTTTCTTCGCCAGCGGTTGTTGATGACGTGGTTTACGTCTGCTCAGAAGACTACAAAGTCTATGCTCTGGACGCCGCAACTGGCACATTGATTTGGGATTACAAGACAGGGGACCAGATTCATGTGTCTTCTCCAGCTGTTGCCGACGGCATGGTCTACGTGGGCTCTAACGACAAAAATGTTTATGCCCTGAACGCATCTGACGGCTCTCTGGTTTGGAAGTACCCAACTGGGCATGTGGTAATTTCTTCTCCTGCAGTCTCAGAGGGAATAGTTTACGTGGGTTCCTATGATGGAAACATTTACGCCTTGAACGCATCTATAGGTGCCCGAGTGTGGAATTACACGACAGGAGATGCTGTGGCTTCCTCCCCAGCTGTTGCAGAAGGCATAGTTTATGTAGGCTCAAATGACGACAACATCTATGCTTTGGATGCCTTAACGGGCATGGTTGTGTGGAATTATACGACTGGCGGTGATGTGGCTTCTTCTCCAGCTGTGGCTGATGGCATAGTTTTTGTGGGTTCCAATGACAAGAAAATGTATGCTCTAACTGCTGCTTCTGGGGCGCTTGTGTGGAGCTACACAACCCTTGATAAGGTGGTTTCTTCTCCCGCAGTCTCATATGGGGCAATCTTCTTTGGTTCATATGACCATTTAGTCTATGCGGTCGGCGCTTATTCACCGAGCCTAGAAACTTATGAGGTGTCATTTACTGCGGATGGTCTGCCTCAAGGAGTAAGCTGGGCAGTAACCTTCAATGGGCAAACGCGAAACTCGACCCAAGAAACCATAACGTTCAATGTATCAAAGGGTGTTTACCTCTTCTCAGTCAAGTCCCCAGAAAATTACACAGCTTCCCCAGTCTCTGGAGCAGTAACAATTAAAGACGCAAAGGTTAACCAACAAGTATATTTCAACTCGACAAATCGAGACGTCCTATTGCCCGCTGCAATCTTATTAGCCGCTGGAATTGTGCTAATTGCCATAACACTAGCATCGGTAGCGGTTTACAGAAGAAAACATTAGCTAGTCTGGTCCGTTCAAAACGAGAGCATGTTAACGTTTACCTTTTGCTTTACCCTTCTTCTTAGGTTGAGCAGCCTTTTCTTCTTCTCCGTTCCCTTCTTCTATTTTGCCCCATTCAACATGCCCCTCAGGACCTTTCTTGTTTAGGTCACCTGAAGTAAGCATATCCGGCGGCGGATAAGACGTGTCCAAGAGGTTCGCCATCAGGTAAGTTGACGTGAAAACGCTCTGGTAGACCCTGTTGAGCAGCAGCGGTATCTTATGTTCAGGGGTCACTTCCAGCAGTTTTTCTATGTCTGGGTTTTTTCCTTCAATGGTGGCTAAGCCTTCGACCTCGAATTTTGCTACGCTGGGTTTTGTGCCCACGGTTAAAACGAAACCGATGACGCGTTTGTTGCTTTTTCGGTCTTTTTCCTCTAGTTTTGCGTTAATATCAAAATTCATTTCAGCAGTTTCTAGTCTCTCTTTCAGCCTAATGCCTCGCAAACCTAGTATGTCTACCTTGACTTGAACGTCAGATTCGTCACTTTTAGTTGAAATGACTGATTCCTCACGCTATCGAAACTGTAAATGATATTAACTCATTTTTTCATTCAACAAAATAGTAGACGATTTTGAATCTTTTCCCTTGGTGTGTAACAGTACACTACACACAAGAAAGATACATCAAAGCAAAAGTATCTGGTTTAGGGTAGGGTAAAAGTGACACTTTTGCTTAGGTTACTCGGTTTCTACTGCAAATGCCTTCGAAATCTTCTGTATCTCCTGAGTAACTGAAGACAAAAACTTCATTCTGTTTTCAATTTCTCGCCTGCGAGCACTGGTAAGCTGCTTAAACTTCGGCATTACGTCCCTCATGACACAGATCATGAGTTCCCGCTGGTTCTTTTCGCGGAGGTTCCTTATTTCAACCTGCCCATCCTTATAGAGCAGCATAAGGTTTCCTTTCGGGTCTATGTTTGCCTGAGTCAAATGCCCCAGGTCGGCAGGTAACGAGTCAGGAGTAACGGACATGGTCTTTGCCAAGGGCTTCATCAGCATCAAAAAGGATTCGAAAAACACGTCCACAACACGTTTTTCTTCTGACGATAGCTCCGATATTTGTCCGATGTCGTCTTGTAGGCTTTTCATGGATGATATGAGTTCGTCCAACGTTATTTGGGGCGTTTTTGCTTGTTCTGGCTTCTTGGCTGGTGCTTGTACTGTGCCTTGGCTCATAGTATCATTTCCCTTTGGTCAGTTTTTCGCTGTTTTGGTACTAAAAGGGCTTGTGTGTTGTTGTTGTGACACACATAGGCTGTTATTGTTGCTGCGTTTTTGTAGTTATCGTTCATGCCTAGGATCTATATTAAGTCTTAAGACGCAATATTTATATCCTCTTTTCAGCCCACTTTTTCACGGGTGGAACGCCTGTGAGTTATGGGCATCAAGGTTTAAGAGACGAATCAGAAAAAAGTAGAATGAAGGTTGTCTCTTCTACCCGCAACAAAAATGGCAAAATCAAAGTAACCCTAGACAAAGAACGCCCCATGTCCCAATGCCCACTCTACGACAAATACGAAATCCAAAGATACGACCTTCACCCCGGATTCAGTTTCGCCCACATGGACAACCTAATACCAAAAGGCACACCATACTACATCGACAG
>PIXS01000029.1 GCA_003096255.1 Candidatus Bathyarchaeum sp.
CTATGGGTTATGTTGAGATGACTCTTGAGGTTCTTGTTAAGCACGGCATCGAAGGCACGCTAAAACCTGATTTTTCACGTTTGTTAATTCACTCAAACCAAAACTTTGTACCCTGCGACCACAAAGTTCCACGTGACTTTTCATCTGCCGCTTTTCTGTTATCAGCCGCAACTGTTACATCTTCTAAAATAACGTTGCAGAATCTTGATTACGAAACATCCCAAGGCGACAGGGCAATCCTTGAAATCCTTGAGGAAATGGGTGCAGATGTTCAGATAAACGAAAACTCTGTGGAAATTGAAGGTGGAGGTCTTGTTGGAATTGACATTGATGCAAAAGATATTCCTGATTTGGTTCCTGTTTGTGCTGTTCTTGCATGTTATGCTGAGGGTCGTTCCGAGATTTATAATGCAAAGCGCCTCAGATACAAAGAGTCAGACCGTTTGGCTTCAGTGACCGCTGAACTGCGTAAGATGGGTGCAGACATTAAAGAAAACGATGACGGCTTGACAATAAATGGGGTCTGTAAGTTGCAGGGCGCGTCAATTGATCCTCATAATGATCACCGTATTGCTATGTCTTGTGCTGTTGCGGCTCTTGGAGCCAAGGGAGAGACTAAAATTCAAGATGTTGAATGTATAAATAAGTCGTATCCGCAGTTCTTCAGTGACCTGCGTGCGTTAGGAGCAAACGTCATTGGGATCTAATTCAATAGGAAAAGAATTCGTTGTAACCTGTTTTGGCGAAAGCCACGGAAGATGCGTAGGAGCCGTCATAGATGGATGCCCTGCAGGCCTTCCCTTAACCGTCGAAGACATCCAAAAAGAACTTGACAAACGGTTACCCCAAAACCAAGAAATAGTTTCAACCCGAAGAGAAGAAGACACCGTTGAGCTGCTCTCCGGAACCTATGAGGACTTCACTACAGGTGCACCAATCACAGTTTTAGTCTGGAACAAAGAAGCCAACTCCGAAGCCTACGAAGCAATCAGGCACACCCCACGACCTGGACACGCAGACTACCCTGCCCGCATCAAATACTTGGGCTTTAACGACAACCGTGGAGGAGGCAGATTCTCTGGAAGACTTACTGCTGCTTTTGTTATGGCCGGAGCAGTGGCAAAGAAGCTTCTTCAGCTTGCCGGAATGGAAGTTTTAGCATACTCCACAGAGATTGGCGGCATCAAAATGGGTAAGTCGCCGTCTTTGGATGCGATTAAAGAGAAAACTTACGAAAGTTCAGTTAGATGCCCTGACTTGAAAGCAGCAAAGAAGATGGAAGAAGCAATTCTTCAAGCAAAAAGTGAGGGCGACAGCGTGGGCGGAATTGTTGAGTGCGTTGCCCTTAATGTCATACCTGGGGTTGGCGAACCCATGTTTGATTCCTTGGATGCAGAACTGGCAAAGATGCTTTTTGCTGTTCCAGCTGTTAAAGGTGTAGAGTTTGGGCTTGGCTTTGAAGCTGCCCGTTTGAAGGGTTCCCAGAACAACGATTCTTACAGGATGCAGGATGGAGAAGTCCAAGCCTTAACCAACAATGCTGGTGGAATTCTGGGCGGCTTGTCGTCTGGTATGCCAATTGTGGTTAGGGTTGCAGTTAAGCCTACGCCGTCTATTGCTATGGAGCAGAAAACTGTGGACCTGATGGATATGACCGATACAACAATTGAAGTTAAGGGTAGGCATGATGCGTGCATTGTGCCTAAGGCGGTTCCTGTTGTTGAGGCTTCGGTTGCGTTGGTTTTGGTTGATCAGCTGATTCGTTCAGGATTGATACCTAAAGTGTTGGGAGTTGAGGCTGTTGGAGAATCTGGTGAAGTTACGGAACAAGATTGACTCTGTTGACGAAAAAATTATCCTTCTGCTAAAAGAGCGGATGGACCTGTGCAAAAACATTGGAGCAATCAAGGCAAAAAACGGTCTCACCGTAAAAGACCACAGAAGAGAAGACGAAGTCTACTTGCATGTTATGGCTAAGGCTCTTGAGTCTGGTCTTGACCCGCAAAAGGTTGAAGCCATTTTCAAGGACATTGTTGCTTTGGCAGTTTTTGTTCAGGGTGCTGAATAAGAAGGTTTAAAGCAGAATTTAACATTTCTTCACTAAAAGCAGTCAGTTCTATGGCTTTGTGGATGTTGAGCAACTATGCTGTATGAAATAAGTGAAAAAGCAATCCAACTTCAAAAACAGGGAAAAGACATAATCAAATTCAACCTAGGCGATCCTGATCTTCCTACACCCCCTGAAATTGTTGAAGCAGCATACGAGGGTATGAAACTTGGAATGACTAAGTATTCATCTGCTGCTGGTGAAAAGGAATTGCGGGAAAAGTTGGCAGAAATTCATGGGGTTTCAGCTGACAATGTTATCGTAACCACTGGAACTAAGTGGGCTGTTTTTTCCACGCTGTTTCTGTTGCTCAAACCCGGAGATAACGTTGTTGTTCCTTCTCCTCACTGGACCAGTTACGCGTTAGGTGCCAAAAAAGTTGGTGCCGAAACAAGGTTCCTGAAGGGTGAACTTGAATCTGACTGGAAGATAGATGTAGAAAAGCTAGAAGCTCTGATTGACGACAAAACTAAGATGATAATCCTAAACAGTCCCAGTAACCCAACTAGCAAGGTTATTGACGACAAAACCTTCAGCGACATTGTTCAAATAGCCTCAGACCGAGGCGTGACCGTGATGTCTGACGAAATATACTCGGACATCAGTTTCGTTAAAGCGAAATCCATCTTGGACTTTGGACAAGACCACATTATGCTTAGCGGTTTTTCAAAGACCTTTTTGATGACTGGCTGGAGAATTGGATACGCCATAGTGGACAAAGAATTAGCCAAGAAAATAATCAAACTAAACCAGATAACAACAACCTGTGTTCCTGGGTTTATCCAGTACGGCGCTTTGAAAGGGCTTGAGTCCAGAAAAAAGATTGCTGACGACATTCGCCGAACCTTCAAAGTAAGAGCAGACGCTGCATACAGTGTGCTTTCTAAGGCAAACATGCGGTTTTCACGTCCTGATGCGCCTTTTTACCTGTTTCCTAAGGTTGAAGGTTTGGATTCTGAACGCTTCGCGTTAGATTTGCTCGATAATGGTGTTGCTGTTGCTCCTGGAACTGCCTTTGGGGATTACCGGGAATACTTTAGGATAGCCTTAACCGTTGGCGAAGACAGAATTAAAGAGGGTTTGGAAAAACTCTGTGAGGCTCTACCTTGAGAGTTGCTGTTATTGGCGCAGGTAAAATGGGTCGATGGTTCACTAAATACTTCCATGATGAAGGCTTTTCTGTAGTTGTTTCTAGTAGAACTAAAAGCAAAGCAGAAGCCCTAGGCGCCGAGTTTGGAG
>PIXS01000030.1 GCA_003096255.1 Candidatus Bathyarchaeum sp.
ATACTTGGAATGACAGTTGCACTAAAAGCAAACGTCAGGTCAGCAAATGCCGCAAAAGAAGGACTCAACAAAGCTTTTCCCATAGCTTTTCGCGGAGGAGCAGTTATGGGCTTAGCCGTAGTTGGATTGGCTTTGCTTGGATTAAGTCTTGTATATTCGTTGACTGGCAATCCAGAAATTGTTCTTGGCTTCAGTTTTGGAGCAACCGCAATGGCACTGTTCGCCAAGATTGGAGGCGGAATATACACCAAAACAGCCGATGTTGGCGCAGACCTAGTAGGCAAAGTAGAAATGAACATCCCAGAAGATGATCCTAGAAACCCTGGTGTAATCGCTGACAACGTAGGTGATAATGTTGGTGACGTTGCAGGTATGGGAGCAGACCTATTCGACTCGTACGTGGCAAGTATTGTTGCAGTTATGACACTTGGTGGAGCCGATGCTCTAGTTGGTTTTGGCTTCAAATGGATATCTTTTGTTGATGTCCCGCTAGTTTTTGCTGGACTTGGAGTTATAGCCTCAATTTTGGGAGTTGCAATAGTTCGAGTGGGCAAAAAAGGAAACCCAGGAACAGCGCTCAACTTGGGAACTTACCTAACATGTATCATTTTTGGCCTACTAACACTTGGTGCAACATACTATCTGGAAATTAACATTGGTATTTGGGCAGCAGCAGTCATTGGGTTAGTGGGTGGTGTAGTCATCGGAATCACAACAGACTACTTCACTTCGATAGACAAGTTTCCAGTAATTAAAACAGCTGAAGCATCACAGACAGGCGCTGCAGTCAACATAATAACAGGCTTTTCCTACGGACTACTAAGCATGTTCCCAGCACTCCTCGGAATAGCTTTCGCATCTATAGGCTCATACACAGTAGCTGAACATTTCATTCAGGCAGAAGGCGCAGGCGTTTACGGCATCGGCATGGCAGCAGTCGGAATGCTGTCGATTGTTGGCATGATTGTAGCGGGCGACGCTTTCGGACCCATTTCTGATAACGCAGGCGGAATTGCAGAACAGGCAGCACTAGATGAAGAAGTTCTTGAGATTACGGCAAGTCTTGACGCAGCGGGAAATACTGCCAAGGCCATAACCAAAGGCTTTGCTATTGGAGCCGCAGGATTAACAGTAATTGCATTGCTTGCAGCGTTCCAGACCATAGTTCAGGAGAAAACTGGGACAGTAATTGTCTTTGATCTAATGGACCCCTTGGTTTTGACTGGCGCCCTTATTGGCATTGCGATACCAGCAGTGTTTTCGGCGATGGTAATGCTCAGTGTTGGCAAAAACGCGTTCAAAATGATTGAAGAAATCCGCAGACAGTTCAAAGAGATTCCTGGTTTGCTAGAAGGCAAAGAAGGCGTTAAGGCAGATTATGCGTCCTGTGTTAACATTGCCACTAAAGGTGCACTCAAAGAGTTGATTCCTCCAAGCGTTCTTTCTATTGGCATAACGTTGGCGGTAGGATTCATTGGCGGAATACAAGCACTTGGCGGCTATCTAGCAGGAAGCATCTTCTCAGGACTAATCTTTGCCCTGTTGATGTCTAACGCTGGCGGACTATGGGACAATGCAAAGAAATACGTTGAAGCTGGCGCCTTTGGCGGTAAAGGCTCAGAAACTCACAAAGCTGCTGTTGTAGGCGACACAGTTGGAGACCCCTTCAAAGACACAGCAGGACCGTCACTGAACACGCTGATAACTGTAATGTCTCTGGTAGCTTCAGTGTTTGCACCAACAATAGTAATGTATGCGCTGATGTAGAAAACGCGTCTAAATAGATGATTTACCGAGGAAATTCCACTCCTCGGTCACAAACCTTTCTTTTCTTATTTTTTCAGCAAGCTGTTGCTCATATTCTGTAACGGTTCCTTCAACAAACTGCACATCTAAAGCTTTCTCGAAGCCTTGCACTAGAGCGTGGTATGCTTCTTCTGTAGAGAACTGTGAATTGAGCTCTTGTCGTGTAGAGGTCAGTTTTCTTTTCGACACCTTCAGCACGTCATCTAATGTTTTTGCCCACGGAACCTTTAGGAAGGTGAACATTCGTGTGTGGTCGATGTCAAGGAGGAAGGTTCCGTGCTGAAGTAGCACTCCTTTTTTGCATGATTGGGCGTTTCCAGAAATTTTTTTTCCTTTTATTGCGAGGTTGGGGCACCGTTTAGGGTCTGGTGGACGGTACTCGGCGTTTGCTCCAAGGATTTTGACGGCTTCGTTGAGTCCGCGGCAGATTTTTTGGTATGCGCTGGGCATGTCTAGGGTTTTGCATCCTAGGTGGCTTAGTTTGGCTGTTATGCTGTATGTGATTTCGCCTTCTGAGTCGTGGTATACGGCTCCGCCGCCGCTTATTCTTCTTACAATGTCTACGCCGTGTTTTCTGCAGTTTTCCTCATGAACTTCGTTTTCTAGTTTTTGGAAGCGCCCTATAGAAACGGCTGAAGGATTCCACTTGTAGAAACGGAGGGTGTTGGGGACCAAGTTTTCGATTCGGGCTTTCATGATTGCCTCGTCGACTGCCATGTTCGTAAAGGCGTCTGCTGTTTCCAGTTTAAGTAGCCTCCAAGGTTCCAACGCTGTTGCCTCAGGGCTAGAAAACGAAGAGGCAGTTATTAAAGGTGAAGCCCTATAAACTCCTCTGGCTGTTGCTGAGTGATGAGGTATGCTGTACATTCGAGAAACTGATGATACTGATTTAGAGAAGATACTATTTGTTGAAAAGGAAGCATTTGGAATTGACAAAGAAGCAGAATTAACTAGGGACATTTTAGCTGACCCCAGCGCAGAACCTATTTTGTCTCTGCTTGCCTTTGTTGACGAGCAGCCAGTGGGACACATCCTTTTCAGCAAAGGACAGGTTTTGGGCAATCCTGAGTTGAGTGTTTCGATTTTGGCGCCTTTGGCAGTTTTGCCTAATTTTCAAAGGCAGAGAATTGGTGGAGAGCTAATCAAAAAAGGACTGCAGAAACGGTCAGCAGATGGCGTTGATATAATGTTTGTGTTGGGGCATCCCGACTATTATCCAAGACATGGTTTCGTTCCTGCAGGCAAGCTTGGATTTGAGGCGCCTTTTCCAATTCCTGAAAAAGTTGCAGATGCGTGGATGGTTCAGGAACTTCGTCCAAACGTAATTGGCAGTGTATCTGGCAAAGTGATTTGCTGTGATGCTCTAAATAAACCTGAACACTGGCACGAATAAACGAAAAAAATGGTTTTTTATGCTGCGCGTCGGATTTTCTGAAAAAATACTGTTTTCAACAATGTAACTCTATTAGACTTCTAATATTTACAGGGACATGGAAATTGGATTAGTTGCTGTGCAGCTGAAAAACAGAAAAAGCTATTTTTCAACAATCTTCTGCTATTAGGCTCCAAATATGATTGTTAGGTGATTGTTTGTGTTACATTTAACCTGCACCGAAACTTGAATATCTGATTCGATGATTTTATGGCAATAGTTAAATGCCACTGTTTTCTAGTATCTGCTCTAACAAATTCAAGGGCTCCTTTGAAGATGACAGTGTTACAGCAGACCCCGAAGCGATACATTGCATCGCCAGCTCAGCCTTATTGTAGGTGCTCACTTTCTGCAGTTCTAAATGCCTACGAAAGCTCACCCATTATATTGCAGTCACAGAAAACACATTTCGAGAAGTCAAAGTCACTTCAAAAAATCCCGAAAAATGGTTAAAATTTAGTAAGGTGTTCTGATGGCAAGCGAAATCGAAACAGGATCAAAATACATTCCTGAAATGTCCAAAAAAGAGATAGATGAACTGGGGGGCTCAATCAAAGCTTCTTCCATGAAGGTGATTGAGGACAATATTGATAGAATGAAAAAAGCATGGAAAAACCGACCAGAAGCCATGGAGTATTTTGATGAAATCGCAAACTTGTTTGGTCGTCGCGAGAAAGAGATTCGTGAACAGAAAGCGGCAGGAAAAAAGGTCATCGGCTACTCATGCATTTTTGCTCCCATAGAACTGATTTTGGCTGCTGACGCAATTCCAGTTAGGGTAGGTTCAGGATGGTATGATACGGCAAAACTTGGAGACCGAATTATGCCTGTTGAAGTTTGCCCAGTAATACGGTCTACAGTCGGCGCAAAGATGGTAAGTCTCAGCCCATACTTGGAGCTCAGCGATGCCATAGTAATGCCCCTCACATGTGACGGCAGAACCAAACTTAGCGAAATGCTGTCAGACTTCAAGCCCATATGGCACATGAATCCTCCACGAGTCAAAGACGATGCCCACACAATGGATATGTGGAAAGAGGAAATCATGCGAATTAAAGAAAAAATTGAGAAGCTGACAGGAAACAAGATCAACAGACAAAAACTCAAAGAAGCAATCGAGACCATGCAGCAGGCAACAAAGGCGTTCCGCAGGCTACAGGAGCTTAGGAAAGGCAATCCAGTCATAAATGGAAGAGACGCAATGCTTGTGAACCAAACAAGCCTATGGGATGACATCAAACGTTGGACCCAAAAAGTGAATGAACTGTGCGACGAACTGGAAAAACGCCTCGAACAGAAGGAGTATTCTTCGTATCCTGACACAGCAAGAGTAATGATTACTGGAACCCCAATGATATGGCCTGACAGCTGGAAAGTCCCCAACTTAATCGAAGAATCGAACCCTCAGGGCATAGTGGTTGTGGATGAGCAATGTTCAGGAGACAGAATGCTCTATGACCCAGTGGGAGTAGACGAATGGACGATGAACGACATGCTGACTGCAGTAGGTGAAAGATACCTTATGGCATGCACGTGTCCCTGCTTCACTTCAGAGCACGGAAACGAGGACCGAATTAACTGGATTATAGACAGAATAAAAGAGTACAAGGTTGACGGCGTAATCTATTATGTGGTCAGAGGCTGCATCCTCTACGCCATGGAATACGCCCGAATCAAACGTGTCCTCGACAAAATGAACATACCCGTTTACTACCTTGACACAGAGTACACCAGAGAAGACGTCGGACAAATGAAAACAAGAGTCGAAGCTTTCTTGGAGATGCTCGAAGCAAGGATGGACATTTGAGGAGAAGAAAACTAGATGATTTCTGCTGGAATGGACTTAGGAACCCAGAGAGTAAAAGTGGTCATCCTGAAAGACAACAAGATAATAGGCAAAAGCCAACAGTTTTCAGGATTTGAACCAACCAAGGCCGCTGAAAAAGCCCTAAAAGAAGCACTACAAAGCGCCAAACTGTCCCGCACAGACATAGAACACCTAACAGCAACAGGCGCAGGCGTAAACATGGCTCCCTCCGCAGACAGCACAGTAAGCATGATGGGTGCAGTCGCAAAAGCAGGAGCATACTACTTCCCCACAGCCAGAACAGTCATAGATGTTGGAGCTGAGGATGCGCGGGCAGTAAAATGCGACGAACGGGGAGTTATGATGGATTTTGTTGTGAATGCACGGTGCGCAGCGGGAGCAGGCACATTCATCGAGGCTATGGCAAGAGCATTAGAAGTTGAGCTAGAGGATATGGGCGCCCTGTCCCTGAAGGCAGAAAGAGCCAGCCCCATAAACGCCAGCTGTGTAATCTTCGCAGAGTCTGACGTTGTTTCCCTGATTCACAAGGACGAACCGAAAACTGAAATCGCCCGTGCCATCTTTGATGCCATGGCTGAACGAGTTGGCTCCATGGTACTCAGATTGGGAATAAACAAGGATATTGTTCTTGTTGGGGGAGTCGGAAAAGATGAGGGTTTTGTTGCTTCGCTTAATAGGAGACTGGGAACGGAAATACTGATACCCGAGGAACCAATATACGCTGGCGCGGTGGGCGCCGCCTTAGTTGCCGCCAAGAGAGCTGCAAGGAGGCGATAAAGAGATGGAAAACAAAGAGGGAAAACAGGAATACTGGAGATGGCTTGAATACCGCAGTGTAATGCCAGGCAAGAAATGGGATAACGCTGACATAATAACAGCGGGAGTAGACGTTGGTTCCGTGGGTTCCAAAGCAGTGGTCATGGCGGACGGAGAAATGTATTCGTGGAGCGTAATGCGGACAGGCTCTAACAGCTCGGACAGCGCCAAGAAGGTGCTGGATTGGGCAATGGAAGACACGGGAATGACGATTAAGGACCTGAACTACATTGTGGGAACGGGTTATGGCAGAGTTAACGTTCCCATGGCTAACAAAGCCATCACAGAAATCGCATGCCACGCAAAAGGCGCCAACTACATCTGGGGGCCAACCGTAAGAACAGTGCTGGATGTAGGCGGACAAGACGTAAAGGCAATCCGCATCGACGAGACAGGTAAAGTGGTTTCTTTCCTGATGAATGACAAGTGCGCCGCAGGCACTGGACGAGGAATGGAAGTCATCGCTGACCTGCTTCAGATACCCATCGAAGAAGTAGGCAAAGTATCCCTGACAGTAACTGAAGACCCTAAACCAGTCAGCAGCACCTGTGTAGTGTTTGCGAAGACAGAAGCAGTTGGGTTGCTACGTCAAGGGTGGACAAAAGAAAAAGTGTTAGCCGCATACATGAGAGCAATGGCTATCAGAATGAGCGAGCTAATAGAGAAGGTGGGTTGTGAAAGAGACTTTGTCATAACTGGGGGACAATCCAAAAACATCGGAATAGTAAACAGAGTCGAAGAAATCTTGGGCATTAAACGTCTTCCAGTTCCAAACCTAGAGCAGACTGGACTTGACCCCGTTTCCGCTGGCGCAATAGGAGCAGCCTTATACGCCAAGGCACTACACGAAAAATCCCTTAGACGTTGAGGGTGAAAAAAATAATAACATACTATGGCTACCAAGACGGATCAGGCGAATACTACATCGTAATCGACGCAGAAAAATGCAACAGCTGCGGCGAATGCATAAAACAGTGCCCTCAGGGCGCCCTACAGATGGAAACAATGTTTATCGACCTTGAAGACAAAGAGGTAGCCGCAGTCACAGAAGAGCACCGCAAAAAGATCAGATACACATGCGCTCCCTGCAAACCCGAAGACGGCACTGCGCCCTGCGTCAAAGCATGTAGCCAACAAGCGATATCATGTATCTGGAAACAGAAATAATTCAAAAAACTGTACAAGCACACTTTTGTGCCTAAACTGCCTTGTGCCACTTTTGTTTTTTGGGATAATTTTTTTATTTAGATTGTCTATTGGATGAAACTACTGGAGACGACTGTGATGAATGTAGGAATAGTTGGTTGCGGATACATTTCGGGCATACATGTCCATGCATGGAGAGACTCGGGAGTTTCCGTAGCCGCAGCCTGTGACTTGAACGAAAAAGCAGCAATGCAATTCACTAAAGACTTCAAAATTCCCTCCCACTACACCAACTTTTCCGAAATGCTCAACAAAGAAGACCTCTCCGCCGTTTCAGTTTGTGTCCCCCCCAGATTTCACACAAACATAGCAGTGGAGGCTCTGAATTCAGGCTGCAACGTCGTTGTTGAGAAACCCTTCACGGTAAACACTGATGAGGCAGAAAGGCTGCTGGGCACCCTCAAGAAAACGTCCAGTAAACTGACAATAATCCACAGTCAACTCTATGAGCACTCAATTTTTCATGCCATGCAACGCGTTAAAGCAGGCGACATCGGACAAGTCGTAGGAATGGATGTAGGAATCTTGCACAGCCCTGACGAAATAATGGCAGCAGACAAAAACCACTGGTGCCACAAACTACCAGGCGGCAGATTTGGAGAAAACCTCCCTCATCCAATCTATCTTCTTCAAGCTTTTCTGGGAGACCTGAAAATCAAGTCTGTGTTAACGGACAAACTGGGTTCTGCCCCTTGGATGCCATTTGATGAACTGCGGGTAATTTTAGAGGCTGGAGAAAACAAGTTTGGAACCATTCACATTAGCTTCAATGCGCAAGGACATGACCGAACAGACGTTCATGCAAACATTTACGGCACTGCAGGCACAATGCATGCTGGAATCTATCCCATAAGTAGCTTAATGGTTTCGAAGCCTGGGCGTGGAATAATGCACTTTGGCAACATGGAGCAGCAAATCAAAATCTGGGGTGCATACATTGGAAATATTCTGTCTAAAGGAAAAACTCCACGATACTACAGTGTCTCCCATGCACGGATTATAAAATCATTTGTGGAGAGCCTCAAAGGCAACGGAAAGCCCCTGGTCACCCCTGAGAATGGCTATGAAAATGTTCGAGTTGTTGAAGAAATCTGTAAACTGATAGAAGAAAAACGGGTTTCCCAAAAATAGAGGTTATTGTGAAGACTGCTTCCGTAGGGCATGCCTAACAGCAGTCTCTGTTTCCACATGAACTAACCTATGGCTTTTCCCGCAGATGGGACATGACCAAACTTGCCCAGTGTCAACCTCTTTCTTAGGCACCTTAGGCTTTGAGGTTTGTTCTTTTTCTTCCAGTTTTTCTGCTGGTGTGGACTTTGAAAGCGACCAGGCTCGTTCAAGCACAAAAAGGGTTATCATATGCTTTTCGTCTTCTGGATTAGATAACGTGACTAAGTATTTGCCTGGCGCCTTTTTTCCAGTCGCCTCTTCATAGAGTCTGACGTCATAGTTTTCTCTGATAACTGCAGGGACTTCGTCGATGGTGGAGACAATTTTCCGATTAACCTTATCGTTCTCACCTACCTGTGTTAGGGAGATAACGTCATAGAACATTCCCTCAATGTTGCTTCTTTGGAAAAGCATGGTTCTTCCTTCAAGCTGGGAATAGCGGATGCCTGCGGGGCACTTCACAGCTTTAACCAAAATTTTTCCTTGCTCCATGTCTCTGCACAGCTTGAGAAGCCACTCGCCAGTAAGGAAGTCCTTGACTGTGTAGAAGTTTACTTCGCCGCTTCTTAATTGGCGCAAACTCATGTCATACCATGCGTCGTTTGGTCGTGTTTCAACTCGTCTAACTTTGATGTTGTCTAGAAACTGCAAAACACTACACTCCTTGCTACCTTGTTGTGTTTTCGTGCTAAAAATGATTACGATGAAATGCCAAGACCTGTAACTAACGGAAAAAATGCTTTACACTAAAGTAATAAAAAAAGAAAAAAGGGAGAGGTTTTGCCCCTATTTGAGGGGACTTTTTTAGGCTATTTTCCGCTGAATAATGAATACTCCAGCTATTGAGCCGATTGCCGCAATCAGTGCAAGGACCACTGCGATCCACACTGGCAGCATGTCAACAGGGAGGTTATCATTAACATCGGTTTCGACGGCTGCGATGTCAGTCTTTGCAGTTGCAAGATCTACTTTGACGGTGCCTAGGTCAGTTTCAATTGTTGCTATGCTACCTTGGATGTCGGTTATGTTTCCTGTGATTGTTCCAAGTGTAGTTTGGATTTCGATTACGTCACCGGCAATTAGACCAGTAACATCATCAATATCGCCTACAGTGGACTCCACAGAAGTTATAGTGGCATCCAAGTCATCTAGTGTAGCTTCGAAAGTGCCGATGGTAGTGTTGATTATTAGAACGTCACCATACATACTTCCGATTACAGCATCGATGCTATCTAGCTTAGTCATGACAGGACCGAGGTCCGTATCAATGTTTGCAATGTC
>PIXS01000031.1 GCA_003096255.1 Candidatus Bathyarchaeum sp.
ATTTGCGGAAAAGAACCTACTACAGCAAAGCAGAGAACCAGCAATAGAATATGGGTTGCCCTTATGTACCCCATTGTATGCACAAAGAACTCCAACATGCGTTAATTGAAAAGGTTTTTTGTCAAGAAAATTTGACCAAAACAATACGTGCGTATCTATAACTTGGATACCTGACTAAAATTCGGTTAGGGCTCGCTGCTGCTCTTTCGGTTTCTTCTTTTTCAGGCTCTGCCACTCATCCGCCTTAACAAAGCCGCCCACCTGCTCCTTAATCTTCTGAGCCAACCGAGGACCAATCAACGGCAAACGGGTTAGTTTCGGCAAAGGCGCCCGCTTCAAATCATCCATGCTTCGGAGCCCAGAATTGAAGAGGATGCGGGCTCGGGCTCTTCCCACTCCCTCCAGCGTAACCAGCGGAAGCAGTTCAGGCTTCACTCCTTTCTCGATTCTTACAGTGAGCCTAGCCAGATGTTCTAGGAGGTCTTTGTGCTTGAAGAGGGTAGCCAACTCGTTGGAGGCGTGAACAAGCCACTTAGCCGTCGAAATAAGCCTGTAAAGGTCTCCAGGCTGCACACTGAAGCGTTCAATCATCTCATCCTCTGTTGTTTCATCCATCCACGCCTTCAGCACCTGCGCCAGTTTTGCTTCTCCAAGAAACTCCTCAAACGCTATACGGTCCATCCACGGGTCAGGTAAGTCAACCATGAATTCGTCCTGATGGTCTTCGATAAAGAATTGTAGGCTGTCCATTTCGTTGGAGTAGGGGCGCATCTTTGGATACATGTCTGGTGTGCGGGCAACCATGTGAAGAAAGCTGGTGTCAGTGAGCCTCTGGGCTCGTTTGTTGAGGGCATCCCTGATTACTACGCCAGTTAGGGGGTCAATGTATAGTTCGGAGACTCTTCGTCCAAACTTGGTGGCATAAAGTTTGTCGCCGCCGACCTCAATCATCTTCTCGGTGAAAAGAAAGCCCAGACTCTTGGCTATGACACCCTTTATCGCCCGTGGATCATACTGGTAAGCGTAGAATGTTTTGCCAAAAAAGTCGTAGATTCCTTGCTCTGTGTGGGCAAAATCTGAGGCAACAGTAGCCAAAACATGAGACCTTAAAATCCGTTCCACCGCCAACTTAGACCAGATACGTTCTGTTTCGGCAAGAATGTAGTTCTCCATCAGATACTCCCGCTCATCCTCAGTCTTAGCTATCAGAATCGAGTCTCCAACCTTGTCGTAGCGGGGTCTTCCGGCGCGTCCAGCCATCTGCTTGTATTCAAGAACTGGTATGGGATAGTACCCGTAGCCTGCTTCGTATCGTCGATACTCGTTGATGATTACTACCCGAGCTGGAAGGTTAACTCCAAAAGCTAAAGTCGGTGTAGCTGTTAGAACCTTGATTTTTCCTTCCTTGAAGGCATCTTCAATCAGTTTCCTGTGTCCGCCCCTTAATCCTGCATGATGAAAAGCCGTTCCGCCTTTAACCGCCTCAGCTAACTGCTCGCTGATTCGTGTCCTTGCTCCTGTCGCAAGAATCTGCTCAGACAACTGACTCAAAGACCGCTTTAGGGGCTTAGAAAGGAGAGGATTGATTTTGGTTGCCATCTTTTTGGCTAGGCTTATTGTGTTTCTTCGGGTGCCTGCGAAAGCTAGGGCTTGTCCCCCCGATTTTACGGTGTAGATGGCTAGGTTGATGCTGGGGTTCTTTGTTGGTTTCTCGATTTTTTGGGCGCCGCCGTCCTTGAACAATATCTCGTCGTGATGGAATACGCCTTCCCTGAGGGTTACGGGTCTCCATTCTGTTGTAACCGATATTGCCTTCAGCCACTCCGCGACCTCATCAACATTCTTTATTGTAGCGCTCAAAACAAGCAACTGAATGTCAGGGTTCACCTGCATGAGGCGAGCTAACACAACTTCAAGGGTTGGTCCCCGTTCAGGCTCGTTAAGAAGATGCACCTCATCTGCAACAACCAAAGACACGTCGCTTACCCACTTTGCCCTGTGCCTCAGCAACGAATCAGCCTTCTCGTTTGTAGTAACTATGATGTCGTGCTTGCCCATCCATGGGTCACTGCCGTCGTAGTCGCCTGTGCTGATGCCCACACTGACCCGTCGCCCATTCCGTTTCTTGATGTCAGTATATTTCTTGAATTCTTCACATTTTTCTGTGGCTAAGGCTCGCAACGGAGAAAGATACAGCACTTTTCCATCCCGCTCCAACACATGCTTAAGGGCACACAATTCAGCAACCAGCGTCTTGCCTGATGCTGTTGGGCTAGCCAAAACAAGGTTTGTTCCATCCAAGGCTCCAGAACGCACCGCCTCCTGCTGAGGAGGATAAAGTTCAGCTATTCCTTGACTGATTAGGACCTGTTTCACGGGTTCAGGTAATGGCAGTTCTTTGATTTTCAATGTGGTTGCCCTTTAGGTTAGGTCTTTTTTAGGTATCCGTCCCTTGGCGCGAAGAGAGTTCCTTCTTTGAGCATCTGTCCAATGAGGCGTTCCGCTTCTCCAGACATTATGTCATATTCACCTTGAAGCCTCTCCATGAGCCTGTCCTTGTCTACCATGCCTGTTTCTTTTTCCATGCTTGAAATGAGACCAAGAATAACAGACAGCTTGTCACGAAGGCTCTTTGGTTTGCCTGTCATTATGATGTCTATGTCAAACTTGTGAGAGGAAATGTCGATTCCAACCTGCTCTAGAGACGTCTTCATAATATTGATTGCCCGTTCAGCATCATCTGCACTAACCTGATTCCGCAAAGCAACCCTTGCCCTAGCCTCAGCAATACGCACCAGCGACTCCAGCTGCCTGGCAGTAATAGCCACGGGCGTGCCCTCGGTTTCGCTGGCGGAACGCATAAGCAGATAGAAGCCTTTCAAGATTTCTAGTGCCTCTTGTGTTAGGGCTGGTTTGAGTTTTTTGGAGTAGCTTACGTATTTTCTGAAGAGGTCAGCTTCTATGGGGGGCTCAACTGGGGTTACGCCTGTTCTGTGGAGTTCAAGGATGTGCTCGGTCATCTGGGCGTCTTTAGTCTTATCTGGCACGTCCCTTAGAACGAAGATGAGGTCAAACCTTGAAAGGATGGTGACTGGAAGAGAAATGTTCTCTGCTACTGTCCTGTACGGATCGTACCTGCCAAGAGACGGGTTTGCCGCAGCCAAGATGGACGTTCGGGCGTTTAAGGTCGCAACGATTCCTCCTTTAGCAACTGAAACCGTGTGCTGCTCCATGACCTCGTGGATGGCTACCCTGTCCTCTGTTCGCATCTTGTCCATTTCGTCTATGGCGGCTATACCTTTGTCTGCCAGCACCAATGCTCCAGCCTCAAGAGTCATTCCTCCTGCTTTGTCTCTGAGCACCGCAGCCGTCAAACCAGCTGCAGTGGTTCCGCGTCCAGAAGTGTACAATCCACGAGGAGCAATCTTAGAAACATACTGCAGAAGCTGGGACTTGGCTGTTCCTGGGTCTCCTACAATCAGAACGTTCAGGTCTCCCCTAATTGTGATGTCAGGGAACAGTTTCGGGGTTCCTCCGAAAAGAAGGTACATTACTGCCTCTTTGAGGTGCTCATTCCCGTAAATGGAAGGTGCCAAAGAACCCAAAATCTTATTGTGGATTTCAGGGTCCTTTGCCAACTCAAGAATCTGTTCCTCCTCTTCTGGCGTGATAAGAACCTTCTCAGGCTCCTTACTTTCCACATCAATGAAGTTGGTGTCTAGATGCAACGTGAAGGAACGGAGACGCCCAACCTTTGGAACAGTTGGAGCAATGGCACGGGCGATTCCAACAACAACAACGTGGTCTCCAGGTCTTGCCATGTCAACAAGGTCTCTTTCAAGAAGTTTAATGTCAAGCCAACGAGGAAGCTGACCTGGAGGAAGGTCCTCGGGGCGTTCTTGGATGCGCACGTCCTGGGTGTCGATGAATGTGGATTCTTCCTGAACAAATTCGAAGGAGCTTTTTCTTCTGCATTCAGGGGCGCTGCAGGCGGGAGGTGCTGTCAGGAAGGGACCAGATTGAACAACAGTAGACATTGCTCCACACCATTTGCATCTGAAGGTTGCCTCCATAACCATGGGTCGGGCAGGGCTGGCGCGGACAACGATTCCTTCCAACATCACAAATTTTCCGATGTGCTTAGAACCCAAAATACGCAGGGGCGTGGCTTCGGGTAATCCGCGGAACCTGACTGTGATGTTTCCGATTTCTTCAACATATTCAGGCTCCTCTATCTGCAGCTGAGCCTTTGCTGCTCGGTTTGCGTATTCTAGGTAATCGTCAGGTTTGTCCATGAGCTGCTGGGCGAGGGCAGGTTCAGCCGACAAGAGTTCATCAAAATCTACTATAAAGGATTTTTTTCCGGAAATTGCCATGACTGAGAGACGTTCACGGTATTTGTCGGATTTGAAAAAGTCGAGGAACAGTTCTTCTGGGTCTGCTGTTAACGTTTCTTCGGTCATGTTCTGTCTTCTCCCTGTTTCTTCAGTATTTCATTTCTCCATTTAGTAATGGTTCCATGTAAGTAATTGTAGAGGGCACGTTCTTCTTTCGTGAGGTTCTCCATAAGCACTCGCGTCTTGGCTGAGGATGAGGCAAGAGAAACTATCTTCTTCAGTCTTGTTCTGGTTATGTCCTCAGAGAGTCTCTTTGCCTTTTCACAGTCGCTTCTTTTTTCTGGCTTCTTGATGGCTGCCTGATTTAGCTCTTCAAGGTAACGCCGCAGTTTAGGTTAAAACTTCTCTGGGAGGGACGCGAGTCTCTGGGAAGTTTGAACGCGGGCTTCTTTCCAGTGAATCTTGTTCAGCATCATCAAATCTAGTGGCTCATCCATGCGGATTCGGGCTATTCCAGACTTTTCCAGTTCTTTGGCTACCCAAAACCTGACTTCATATTCTTTTCCTTGTGTGAATGGTCCAACTTTTATGCCTGGGAGTTCGATTTGGGGATTGTTCCTGTTTGCCACTACCTTGATGGGCATGTTTTCGAAGTCGAAATCAGCATCTTTGATGGATGCTACTGGGTCAGCTGACAATCCCTCTCTCTCCACAGACAGAATTCTGTGCCACAGAACATACTGCAGTCACAGATATAAGCTCAATTCAACCACGCGAAGCAAAAAATCACTAGTAAATGCTCGACTTTTTCTTCTTTAGAGGCTATATCTGCCGATTATTTTGGCATAAATAGTTGGTTCTGTTAATAAGTTTCATCGAATGTGGGCTGTTACTGTGTTTCTTCTGTGCCGAATCCTGTGATGGGCGTCTGGGAGGTGTATTGGGTGACTCTGACGTTCCTGTAGTAGATGTCTGTTGCCTGTCCTCCGTCAGCGTCATTAGTGAATACGAAGCGGTTATAGTCGCCGCCGAAATTGTCTAAAACTATGGCGTAGCTTTGCCAGTCTCCTGCACCCGTGTAGCCGTAGTGGTCGTTGATTCCCCAGCTTTGAGTTCCGTATATCCTGTAGAACCTGTCACTGCTTATGCTGCTGTCTACGTCCACTCCCACTCCATTTATTTCAGCCTGAACACGGACACTCTTGAAATCAAAACAAATTGCCTGGGTGCCGTCGCCAACAACACTCAAATCTCTCATTGTTGCTTTCCAGTTGTTGCCCCACATCCTCAAACTGGTTTCATCAATTATCTCCCATTGGTCTGGATCAGTGTCCTGACCAGAACCCCCATAGCTTATCACACCGTCTCTGGTAAAGTCCACGAACACGTCAAAGGTGTCATCTCCGTCGCTTTCTGAAGCAGCAGAGGGGTTACCATAGTACATGTAAACTGTTGTGGTAGACGCTGCTGGAATTGTGGAAGTCTTCACCCATACTGCGGCGGAACTTGATGCAGCATAACTTTCAATCCAGTAAGGAATCGGGGTCTGTGCGTCGCTGTCTGTGAATCGTAAATCAGAAAAATCGGCATTCATGTCCGAGTCATATTGGACATTGAGTTGAATTTGATAGCCCGTTAATTCGTTGGGGTTCAAGCTGTTGTCGATTGTTACCTCTTTTCTTTTTTGCCAAGACAGGTCATACCAGTCTTCTCGAGACGCTGTGGAGGAAGATGCTTTGGCAACATACACACATTTTGTAGAAGTTGCAGTGACCACAGTAAACTCATACCTGCTTGATGCCGTGAAACTATGTGTCACTCTAACGATTGCTGTTTCGCCAGCCTCCACTGTTGCTTCACCTGAAACAAATGACACATCATTTGCGGGTGCATCATTCACTTGTACATTATCTAGTGTTATTTTGCTTGTTCCCAAGTTTCTGACGGTTAAATCAACGTAAGTCATGTCTGAAGCCCATGAGTGGCTGGTGATTCCCACTTCATCAAATTCCATGAAAATGATTGACATCGAGCCCATCCATGTGGTGGCTGCTAGGGAAACAGCTACAACAACCGCGACTAAGATAATTGACGCTACTACTGGGCTAAGCGCCTTAATGTTCTTGATGAGCCTACGCAACCGTGACCCGCACATTCATTTTTGCTTTTTATCTCGGATTCCGAATCTAAATAGCTTATGAATTTGACCTACTGATTCAAAAACATCAAAAATGATGGAGATTATAGTGGAAACGTTCAATTCTACAGATTATATAAGCCGCTAAGGAACAACAACCTTGAAAGTTGGTTACGGCGCGGAAACCTGAGTCTCGGTGATCGTTAAGGTTTGTTTCCAAATAATTGGCGCGAATGTCATGATTGGAGTGTAGTATGTTTTGCCTTCTCCATCAACTTTCTGAGTGAACCATGTCACATGGATTTCTATGTGGTATTCTCCAGGCGTAAGCTTACCAATTGGTACCAACACAAGAGGGTTAGTTATTGCTTCTGTAACCATTAATCCTTCATCTGGATCAGTGACGTTGACTTGAAAACGGAAAATCGGAGGGTAACATTCGAGCCAACCAAAAGACTCAACATTTATGGTGTAGCCGCCCGTTGGTTTGTCTCCGCGGGAGAGGATGATGCTTATGAAGTCTTGGTCTGTGGCTTCTGTGGTTTCATGATCTTGCAACATCTTCCAGTAGTCATTGGTGATTGGGTAGTTGTCAGACAAGTTGCGTGGGTCTTGGCTGGTTGCTGTGACATGAATGCCTTCTGGGAATAAGCCGACTCCGCCGTAGCTATCGTACACATAATCTGGGTCATCGCTATTCGTGTCATCTGTGTCTGAATCGTTTCCGTCTTGGTTGTCTGGATTATCAACATTCGTGGGGGGTGGTTCAACAGTTACGCTGTTGTTTCCCAACACTGAAGGTGTCTCAACAAACACCTGAAGGTTGGTGCCGTTTTGTAAGCTCCCAATGTTAATGCTCCAATTTTTTGTTTCTCCCTCATAGATGGTTGAGTCATCTTGGCTTCCATCCGACCATGAATAGCGCGTCTCATTCAAGACAACTCCTTCCAAGATTTCAGAATCGCCTTCACTGAGAGTAACATTAAATGAAACCAGGCCGTCTGTTGAAGCCTTCAGGTCGTTCACTTCCAGTTGGTTGTCTAGAATCTGAGGTTGTGAAGACAAGAAAACATAAACTGCTGATATCGACGCTACGATAAGAATTATGGAAACTGCTGCCGCCAATACTGGACGCTTCATCCTTTCAGTTTCACCAATGTTTAGTTAATTTGAAACTATAAAGTTCTATGCCCTAGAACAAACTGTTCTCTTTTTAGTACAGCCCTTTTTTGTTGGCTGGTTTTGGGTTATGAAAAATGTTAATACTTGGTCGAATCAGATGTTGTTTTATGAAAATCAGAAAAAAGCCTTACACTGCCTTGTTTCCGTGCCCAGTTGTTCTTGTAACATGCGTAGACTCGAAGGGAACACCTAACATAATCACGTTGGCGTGGGCAGGAACCGTATGCTCTGAACCCCCCACCGTAGGACTCGGCATTCGTCCAACCCGATACTCCCACAGACTCATCAAAGACACCAAAGAATTCGTTGTGAACATTCCCCCCGCCAAAATCATAAAAGAAACAGACTACTGCGGAGTGGTCTCGGGAAAAGATGTTGACAAATTCTCTGAAACCAACCTGACCCCAGAGCCAGCAGACAAGGTCCAAGCTCCCCTGATCCGAGAATGCCCAGTTAACATGGAATGCAAGCTGAAGGATGTGATTCCGTTGGGCGCCCACGACCTATTCCTCGGCGAAATCGTCCAAATTCACGTTGACGAAGACATTTTGGACGAGAAGGGACACATTGACTTCAAGAAAGCAGACCCCTTCGTCTTCAACGTCGGCGAATACTGGAACCTAAACAAGAAAATAGGAACCTACGGATACTCAAAACAGCAGAAATAAAGAAACTAGGGCAAAAGTGGCTGCTGTCTATTCTGTACGTTCCGCTTCGTTTGCTTCCGCCATCAAAGCCACATCCCTAACTGTTGTAGGCTTGTTAGAGGCTTTAACAACCAAACTTCCTCTCCACCCACATTTCTTACACTCATACTTTGGCGGAGTAAGCCCCATGTGACCCAGCGCATCGCCCTGCATCGACTTTACCCTACTGACCTTTGCGCTCTTGCAGTGAGGACAAATCTGAACATCAACATACTTTTTCTCTTTCTGTAGCTCCTCCAAAACTTCCACAAGCTCTGAAAGCTCGCTCTCAACCTGCTCAGTTTTCACGATAACCCGTTGCTTCTTTTTCTTCCGTTTCTTCTTCTGCTCTTGCTCACTCAAAACAACCGCATCCCCTATGCTTGCTTGAAGGCTCTTACTTCAGGCTTTTAACTTTTCCTTAACTAACTCCTCACCAAAATGAACCCAATGGCTGTCTACGGAGCAAATCATGTGCTATCAACATGAAACGGGCAGATTTACCAACACATAGAAAAACACATTAGTACAACTTCACGTATTTTGTCACACACTTACTGGAGCATTAGTAATGACCATCAATAATGAAGCTATGTGGGTTGAAAAATATCGCCCAAAAACCCTAGACGATATCGTGGACCTGACCCATGTTGTAGAGAGCCTACGAGCTTTCCTAAAAAATCCACACTCAATGCCACATCTACTTTTAGCAGGAATACCCGGCACCGGAAAAACAACCGTTGCCTTATGCATTGCCCGAGAACTATTCGGAGACAAATGGAAATCCTTCACACTAGAACTAAACGCATCGGACGAGCGCGGAATAAACACAGTAAGAGACAGAATCAAAGACTTCTCCCGCTACGGCAGAACAGGCTTCGGAGAAGCACCCTTCTCCCTAATCATCTTGGACGAAAGCGACCAAATGACTGGACCCGCCCAAACAGCCCTCAGAAGAATAATGGAAACCAGCTCAAGAACCAGCAGATTCATCCTAATCTGCAACTATTCGAACAAAATCATTGAGCCAATTCAAAGCCGCTGCGCCATATTTCGTTTCTCAAAACTAGACAAAACTGCCATGGTAGAACATCTAAAGAAAATAGCAGAAAAAGAAAACCTGCGCCTGTTGGATGAAGCAGCGGAAAGAATTGTGGAATACGCTGAAGGCGACCTCAGGCATGCGATAAACGCGTTACAGACCACCGCAGCTTACCAAAAGGGTGTTATAGATGAGCAAACGGTTCTGCAGGTGTTTGGGGAAGCTAGCCCAAGGCAGGTTCAGATGATGCTTAACAAAGCCCTCAGCGGCAACTTCATAGAAGCAAGAAAAATGATGTATGACCTGATTGGTCAATACGGCTTTTCGGGCACAGAAATAGTTCGGCAGATGCAACGGGAACTGGTCAAAGTTCCGCATTTGACTGATGCTCAGAAGGCTGACTTAACCAACATCATCGGAGAATACGATTACCGCCTTACCCAAGGAGCAAACAGTGACATCCAGTTAAGCGCGTTACTGGCTCAATTCTCAAAATTCAGAACATAACAAGGGGAACAAATTGGCGAAGGATCTTTTGTGGGTTGAAAAGTATCGCCCAAAAAAGATACAAGACGTAGTAGGAAACGAGCTAGCAAAAACTGCCTTCACCAGCTGGCTAAAAGACAAGCGGCGACGAAAAAAGGCAGTGCTCCTTTATGGACCCGCAGGAGTAGGAAAAACTGCTCTAGTCAACGCCGCATCCAACGAATTCAATTTCACAATCATCGAAATGAATGCTAGCGATACTCGAACAGCAAAAGCAATCGACAAGGTCGGCAAACCCGCCACCTCATATGCTGCTTTGGACAGGTTCTCTTCAGAAAGCAAAGGCAACATACTGTTTCTGGATGAGGTTGACGGCGTTTTTGGGCAGCAGGACAGGGGCGGCATCAAAGCCATAATCAACATTGTCAAGGAGTCCCTGATTCCTGTTGTTATGGCTGCAAATGATACTGACCAAAGAAAACTTAGACCATTAAAAAAGGTCTGTAAGCTGATACGGTTTCAGCAGGTCCGCATACCTCTCATAATCCATACGTTACGTAAAATCTGTGCTGCAGAAGGCATTGAACCAGAGTTTGAAGCCCTTGAAAGAATTGCCCAAAACAGTTTAGGCGACATGAGGTCTGCAATAAACGATTTACAGAGCATAGCTGAAGGAAAACAGCTCTTGACCGTCAATGACACCCTGTATTTGTCCACCAGAAACAAGGACATTGGCCTGTATGACACCCTGAAAGGAATGTTTTCGGCAGAATCAGTTAAAGAAGCAGCCATGGTCTTTAACCGTTCAAGCGTAAACTTTGACGACTTTCTGCTATCCTTTGGTGACAATCTTCCCCTCCGTTACCCAGACCCTGACGATTTAGCCACTGCATACGACTTCCTTTCTAAGGCAGACGTCTTCAGAGGCAGAGTAGGCACCGAACATTGGTCCCTTCTGCGATATTTCTTCCATTATCTTGCCGAAGCTGCAACAGTCTCCCCAAAAACCTTCAAGCACTTTGAATTTATACACCCGCCAATGAAGATAATGAAGCTGTTCTGGACAAAGGGAAAAAGAACAAAACTGGAGAATATTTGCGCAAAAATTGCCATGAGATGTCATGTTTCGCGTAACACAGCTAAAACAGATATTGTTCCGTATCTTCAGATAATGTTGAAGAAACAAAAAACTAGCCCAATTGCGTCATGGCTAAAACTGGAACCTGAGGATGTAGATTATCTCCTCACAATGAACAAACTGTAGTTGATGAAAAAATGGTGGTCCTAAACAAGAAAGCCTTTGTGTTACCTCGCTTTGAAAGAGACAAATTCATTCGCCTAATGAGGCTTGGTCTAGAATATGATCGAGCAAGGGGCACCTTTAGCATAAGCAAATTCGACAACATCGAAGAAGTATTAGACACAATCTCCAGCATCCTAAACGAAGAAGCCCTGTTCCTCCAAAACTGCATGATATGCAACAAAGATTTTGCCTGCTCTGAATGCAAGTACATCGATTTCTGTGAAACCAAAAACCTTCCCTTTCAGTGCGTGTGCCCACAGTGCCTAAAAAAGGGAAAGAGTCCTCAGCAAAAACTGTTCTAACCTAAACTATGGCTATCCGTCAGCTTCTTTGATTCAACCACCCAATTTAGGGTAGGGGTCTCTCTCCCAATGTCACTTCTATGCTTCTTTCTTCGCCGTCTCTGATGATTTCAAAAACCACAACGTCTCCGGGGCTGGTGTTTCGTTCCATGTAAACAACCAAGTCCGCCATAGCTCTTGTTGCTACGCCATCTATTCCAGTAATTACGTCTCCGCCAACCGGAAATGTCTGGCCATCTACTATGATGTCTTGGTCTGCTCCTCTTAGTCCCGCTTGGTCTGCAGGGCTCCCCTCGGTCACATTCACAAGAAGTACTCCTTGAGGTTTCTCCAAACCAATGGCGTC
>PIXS01000032.1 GCA_003096255.1 Candidatus Bathyarchaeum sp.
AGTTTCATCTGAACATTCCTCAATTTGCCTGTGTAAAAGCCTCAGCAAACCCCTGTTCTTCACAATTTTGACGGTTCCAAACATAGTGATGGATACAGAAGAGGCTGAGTGGGCTTTGGGAGGTTTCCATTCCATTGGAATGTGCAGGTTTGTTCATCTTTCCTGCCTCTTTCTCTCTAAGCCCCAGCAAACTCCTTAAGATCATTACTTATAGGATTTTTCCAAATAGAAGCACCCTTTGTGACGATTTTATGTCATCTACATAAAGAGATAATTAACTTGTTTGAACACTCATTGAAATCATCATTGGTTTAAATTATTTACTATAAATGGGAATAAGGCTCATAATTTTAACTTATTTTACCTTTCATTATGACAAATCTTAAATAAAAAAGTCGGAGATAAACAGTTTGTAAACTTTAAAAATAGGAATGAAAAAAATGGAAAAACTACATTGTAAATCAAAACTATCTATAATGGCTTTAATTCTGATGTTAGCAATCTATCCGATATTCCTTGCATTTCCCATCGTATCTGCACATGAACCAGCATGGACGATTCCAACCTTTTCATACATTGATGTTTCGCCAAACCCCGTTGGTGTAAACCAAGAGATGTTCGTTGTAATGTGGATTCACCCGAATCCACCAACAGCAGTTGGTAATGGTGGCGACAGATGGCGCGACATGACACTCAAAGTTACAGCACCTGACGGCGGTGTTGAGAACTTCGGACCATGGTACAGTGATTCAACAGGAACAAAATACATTTTATACACGCCTACTCAAGTCGGAGAATACACATTTGAGATGAACTATCCTGGACAAGTGTTGGGATGGTACGGTCCTACCGGTTTGCCTCCAGGCGACCCATCATATCTGGTTGGCAGAGGACAGGACGTCTTCCTCAACGATACTTATCTGGGTAGCAGTGCATCAACAACCCTGACCGTACAAACAGACCCCGTAGAGAAACTCCCACAATACCCCTTGCCAACAGAATATTGGACACGACCAATAGAAGGACAAAACACAGAATGGGCATCTATTGCTTCACACTGGCTAGCTGGAAGCTACATCATTGGTAATTATCAGCCAGACGGCTCCGCACCTAATACTCCGCACATCTTGTGGACAAAACCACTAGAATTTGGAGGCATTGTAGGAGGCGGCTTTGACATCCCGGCCACAGGTTTCTATTCAGGAGGCTCATACGAAGGCAGACTAGGACGTACTGGACCACCAATAATCATGGCTGGACGACTCTATTTCGAGATGCCACTGGACCATTCTGCCGCCGGCGGAGGATACGTCTGTGTAGATTTAAAGACTGGTGAAGAACTTTGGTCAAGGGATGATATCTCTCCAAGCTTCGGACAACTCTACAATTACGAGTCAATGAACCAACACGGCGTCACCGGAGGACTGTTATGGGCAACTAGCGGAACTACATGGATTGGAATTGACGGATTTACTGGAAAGAATGTATACAACTTCACAGGAGTCCCAAGAGGCAGTACAGTATACGAGTATTCATACGGCGAAATAGAAATCTATGTACTTGACTACGCGGAACGTCGGTTGGCACTTTGGAGTTCTGCTGCAACAAACTCATCTAACATAGTGGGCGCGCCAGGAATTTCCAGCAGCGGTTATCAGTATAGACCAATGGGAAGAGAAATCGACGTAAGCGGTAGCAATCAATACCTATGGAACGCATCAATTCCCGATTTGCCAGGAGACGCTAATCCATCAATTCTTAGAGTTATCCCCGGTGACTTGATATTTGGCACCAGCACAAGTTGGCCGAATTTCAGACAATCTGGAACCCCAGATCCATACACGCTATGGGCAATAAATCTAGATGAATCTAGAGGCGAAATAGGTGAACTTCTGTGGCTCAAAGACTACGCAGCGCCAGATGGTTACCTCACAGTACGTGTTAGTGCTACTCACGTCGACCCAGAGAACCGCGTGTTCATGATGGCTGACGACGAGACTTTCATGTGGAGAGGATATAGCCTTGACACAGGAGAACTAGTGTGGGGTCCAGTTGGAGACGACGACTTCCAAGCATACCAATATTTCGGCTCAGTGATGTACAGACAGCAAACAGGCTACGTCGCTTATGGCAAAATATTCACTCAAGGCTACGGAGGAGAAGTTCACTGCTATGACACAGAGACCGGAACCATGGTTTGGGAATACAATGACACTGTCTCTGGCTTAGAAAACAACTGGGGTGATTATCCCACATTCATTGGCACTATAGCTGATGGAAAGGTCTACACGTATAACCATGAGCACTCTCCCAACTATCCATTATACAAAGGTAATAGTATTCGTTGCATCGATGCTTCTAACGGAAATGAAATCTGGAAATTAATGGGCTGGGCTGAAAAAACTATTGTCGCAGACGGATGTTTAGTATTCTACAACTATTACGACAACCAACTATACGTAATCGGCAAAGGATCAAGCCAAACAACTCTCGCAGTGCCGCAGACTGGAACAACCACTGAATCCAGCGTGATGATAACTGGTTCAGTTATTGACACTGCTGCAGGAACAGCACAGAATGAACAGGAATCAAGATTTCCAAACGGAGTACCCGCTATGTCTGATGGAAGCATGAGTGATTGGATGGAATACGTGTATATGCAGAAGCCAATTCCAGGAGATGCACAGGGAGTTACTGTAAAACTTACTGCCCTTGACACAAACGGTGGAACACATGACATAGGATACACAACAACGGATCTGAATGGGAAATTCGGTATTAGCTGGACTGCACCTGCTGAAGGTGAATACCAAATTATCGCTTCATTTGAAGGATCAGAATCCTATTGGCCATCCTACGACACAGGTTACTTAGTTGTTGACCCTGCTCCTGTTCCAGCAGAAACCGATCTAACTGGTTTAGAAGAATCTGTCAACAATGTTGAAGGTAGCGTATCCAGCCAAATGACATACATTCTGGCAACACTAGTGGTATCGCTGTTAGCTCTATTAGTCGCCGTTTTTCTATTGCTGAAATCCCGCAAATAGGAAACCAAATAAAATGAACAAACCATTTCCCTCCCTTCTTTTTTTGGGAGTAAAAAATCAACCAGAAGAAACGGGGGCTGAGAAGGCTCATGCATGTACAAGCGTACCTTTACCAGAGTGGAAATTTCAGGTTTCGCATGTTTTCAATCTCCATAATGAAAGCAATGCAGGAGCCTCAGCAAACCCATGTTCTTCACATCTCAGACGTAAGCAACAAAAAAATGAATAAGACAAAATGGGACTGAAAGGGCTTTGGAAAGTTCACATTCCCCAAGGATGTGAGGGTTTGTTCATTTTTACCCCCCCTTAAGCTTTTCCGAAGCCCCAGCAAACCCTCTTTATGTTTTATTAGACAGTTAACACTTAAAAGACATTTGCAGAAGTTGGATTCGATTACATAGGTGAGGTAGAACGTGAGCATCTCTTCTGAAAATACAAGTAAAAACTCAAAGAACTTCATAGAAAACACTTAGATTTTTATAGGGAATTGCTGTTCATCATAAACTTACTAGATTAAATAATCTGGTCGTCTCTGTGTTGGCAGAGAGCGGGGCCGTCGGCTAGCTTGGTCCAGGCTCTGAGACTTGGACTCTCGGGACTCCGGTTCAAATCCGGGCGGCCCCACCAATCACTTCTTATTAAAACTTAGAAATGGTGTGATGGTGTTGTGTCAGTTCCTTTTTGTGCGCTCAAACTTTTTTGCGATTTTGATTCCTTTCATTAACGCCAAGACGGTTAGTGTTGACACCATTAGAATGGCAAACACGGTGAAGTTAAGGTTCTCGGGAACTGGCATTGGTTCCGCTAGTCCGTAGACGTCTTGTAGTTGCTCGGGAAGGTACTCCGTTCTGTTGCTCCATGTCAACATTTCCTTCCATTCATCATCGTTTAAGCGCTCTGTTCCTATTAGATTGAACTCATAGTAAGAGAAGACTGGACCTACTGCCGCGACCAAGCTTCCATCAGGCTTAGGGAATAGAACAACCAAAGCGTTTACGTAGCCCGTGCCGACGTGCAGTATTTGAGGCGGATATTGTATGTCGTCTGGCGGAAAGGTTGCCACATCGGCTATTACTGGAACTTCTAGGGTTGAAGTGCTGTTTGCTGCTTGAGCTATGGCGTGGATTGTGTCCACGTACCATCCTATGAAGCCGCCTGAGCCACAATTCCAGACCAACTCTTTTATGAAGTCAACTTCCTCTTCTGTAAGCGGCTCCTTGGCTAGCTCCTTCTCTGAGATAACTTCAAGCTTTTGGGTTACATCTTTCAATGTTTGAAGCGAGTCTGTTATCGTAGAGTTCACTTCTTCTGGCTCAAGTATGTTCAATGCTCCGAGGGTTCGTTCGCATAAGTCCTGCATTCTCGAGTAAAAGGTTGGGTTGGGTTCAGCGAAGGCTTCGGGGTAGCTGCAGATTAACGCTGGTATATAGGTTTGTTTGGCGTATAGTATGGTGTCATGTCTCAGTTGAGCCCAGCTTCCCAATGCTGTGTTCAGTTTCTCATCTTGCCATGCTAATGTTTGCATAAACTCGGGATACTCGTCGAAGTATGTTGGGTAAATCAGGCTCTCTAGGGCATACATCCAAGATGTATACGACGACTTCTGCCAGTCGCTTTCACTCCAATCCGCAAATTCTGATGATAGATTTGTGAGATTTTCTTCAAATCCCTGATAGTCAAAGTCGGGAATCAATAATTGGTATGCTCG
>PIXS01000033.1 GCA_003096255.1 Candidatus Bathyarchaeum sp.
ACAATAACATGTAATTGAAAGGAGAGTAAAATGAAGATATTAACAGTTGCATTGGCTATTGCCGCAGTCTTTTCTGTTGTGTTTGCTTCGAGTACGAGTCTGAGTATGTCGGAGATGGATGCAACTTGGGGAGGCGCTTGTACGGTGTGCCCAGGAGAAGCAAATGCCACATGTACGGCAAATCATACCTGTTCATTCTGGGGTTCAATTTGGGATAAGTGCATGAAAAATAGCGGCGGCAGTTACAAGATTTGCGCCCAAAGCACAAATCCTGCTCAAAGCTGTCTCAATGATGACCGTGTCAGTTGTGGAACTCATGATTACTGTGCTGAGAACGAGGGCAGTTGTACTTCTTCATCGTATGATTGCACCTGTCATTCTGGTCAAATGTATAAGGATGGATGCGCGTGACACATATCGAAATAACTCATGTTTGGTATCTGTACAGGCATGAGCGAAAATGAGAAGATTGTCGTCGAATCGCAAAATACTTTTAAGGACTATATTATGAAAGTTGTAAGTATTTTATGTCTTAGCGTTGTTCTATTGGTCTTGTATGTTGATTACGAGTTAAATAGTCATATGAGTTCAACAGAAATGAGGATGACATGGGGCGGCGGTAACTGCACGATATGCCCGGGAGAAGCGAATAATACGTGTTCGAGCAGTACGTGTTCATGGTGGCCTAGGAGTACTCAGTGTTATTCGGATAGTGGTGGGAATTGGAAAAGTTGCAAGGAAAGTACACATCCTGAACATAACTGTAACAATGATGACAATGTAAGTTGTGGAACTCGTGATGAGTGCGATGAGGGTCAAGGTACTTGCAGTTCCTCATCCTATGATTGTAGCTGTAACTCTGAGCCACATTACTATGTTGGATGCGCCTGATGTATCTATGCTGAGGAGAAGGCTATTTGCCTCTCCTCAGCTTTCTATGCCTTTAACCCAGCAGAGTAATAGAAGCGAGTTTTTCCTCGAGTGGGACGAAACGCTATGAGTGATTCGTATTCTCAAGTACAGGCGTGGCACAGAGGTATTGTTGGGCAAGAATTACATTGAAGTGCTTCAGAAAATTGTTAGAGCGCGTATAGATGCCGTTTGTAAGGTCAGTTGGGAAATCTGAAGTTAAGAGGATCGATCAATGAATGTAAAAGTAATGGGGATTGTCACGAGTTGCTTTCTCGGAGTGGTGGTGTCATCAACAACTAATGCAGCATTGCCAGACATTGAAAAAGACCAAATAGTCGAGGCTGTTAAATTCACTGACACTCTTCTGACAAATGTTAGTACCAAGTATGTGGTGGCCGAACAATTTAACAAAAGCATTCGTGGTGGCGAAAGGCCAGAGAAACGCCAGTTGGAAATTCAATGGCGTCGAGAAGGAATCAGAGATTATTATGATGTTACTGTTTATGATGGGCGACTTATACGAGGCAAACCGTTTCGTGTGGTAACTGCTTATAATGGCGAACATCGCAAACAGTGGATGCCAAACGAAGACAAAGGAGATGTTTTCAAGGAACCATATAAATCCTCTTGGCCGATTCCAATTGATTTTGGTTTGGCATTAGGCAAGCATGATAAGACGCTGGGAGAGTCTCTCGAAGAGTGCGAAATCGATACTATTAGAAAGACCAATTGGGAGAACAATGAATGTTACTATGTCAAGGCTATTCAGCCAAATGGAGCTAAAGCGGAGGTATGGATAGATCCCACAATCGGCTGGAGAGCAAGAAATGTTAGACTATACAGACCTGATGGGTTAATTATGTATGAAGCTACGGCGGATTTTAACGATTTGGGAAATAGTATTTACTTTCCTGTCGAAGGAACTGCTAAACTCTATGGTAACGATCCTAATACGGGTGAACGTGTTGTTTCCTGCACGAGAAAGCTGAAGCTTGAAGAAGTGAAAGTTAATACAGACTTAACACAGGAAGATTTTGATATAGAATTTCCAAACAGCACAAATGTTTATGACCATATCCATGGCATAGGATACATTGTTGGAGTTACTTCGGTGCAGGGCGTGGAGGATGCGACCTTGAATGAGATCGCCGATGAGATCGGCAAATTGGTGGAAGCGGAGAAAGGGTCGGGCGTAGACATTTCCAAGGGACTCGATCAAGACGCCGAGACGAAAGATGGCACACAGACAGCGAAGACAAATGATGAGCCGGCAATCAACAACAATGATAATGCGGCTGAGTCCGTGATGGGCAAGACAGGGTTTCATCTGTGGTGGCTGATTGCCCTCGTAACCGCAGGCGTGTTGTGCATTGTTTATATTGTTGTAAGGAAGAGAACAGCATGAAAGCTCTCCGAAGAAACACGATTCTAGCGACCATCTGTGTTTATGTTGTCGTTAATAATACTCTTTACGCAGGACAAATAGCTATCTGGAGGGAGATAACTGCTAATAAAGACTGTGGCGCGAATGGTCCGACGGGCCGGTGTTGATGATCACTTTTATCTGAGGCAAGTAGAAAATATTGGAGTGAGTAATTCGATTGTACGGAATGAAGCAAATATTAGTGAGCCTGAGAAAGAAAGTCTACAAGGCGATGTGAAAGCGGAAGATGACGCTAACGAGCAGATTGGCGATAAAGAAGAAACAGCTAAGCCAGTAGAAGGTATTTCTAAAATACCTATTGTTGGTGCTTGTATCGGTGTATTAGCAATGGTAATATTGGCATTGTACCTGAGAAGAAGGCAGTAGAGTAGAAAGGGCAATATGGTGTGTAGTGCAGTCCGTTCGAAGGGGGGCGTACAAGCATTTACAGTTATTGTAATCGGAGTCCTTTTAGCAGGGCAAAGTCTCGCCAACAATGATAATCAAACAGGGATTGCGGGGGTGAAGGAAGGTCTGCGAGATAATCGAAATATGGCCTTTGAGGAAGAACTAACAGCCAGCATTTCTGAGCTGACAGAAGCGGATGCATCTAAGTCAAAAGTTGAATTGCTCTGTTTGGAAATTGATGCCTACATCTGCGTCAAGAAATATGGGGAAGCTGCAAAGACAACCAATAGGCTGCTTGACGCTTTGGAGCATGACGGCTGTTCAAACGTTGTTGTCATCGATAAGATTCTCTCTGTATGTGCATTATTGAAGTCAGGCGGATTGGTGGAGGAGAGCCGCAGATGCGAGGAAAGAATAATCCAGTTGACAGCAGAGGATGCGCCATTGAAAAGTGTACCTACTGAGTACCTCGAAAGAGCCTTCTTTCGTGGACAGTACGATTTTCTGATTCGTTACGGGCAGAAGCGCGAGGATCTAGACGGGCCTCTTCACCGTCTCGTGGGTCGGGCTGCAGGGACTGAATTCGTGAGATACTGGAAGGTTGACACAGGCTCTATTGCCCGGCCGAATGAAGTGCAAGGCAGAAGTCTCAAACATTTGGCAACCGTGTGTACTCGATATTATGAAGCAGCCGTCAAGGCCTGTTGCGATCAATATGCAAGAACACAACTGGCCTACGAATGGCTTCCTTTCAAGGCAAATAGATTGTTTTATTCAGATTCTCCGTTTCTGCGGAGGCAGTTCCCGACAGAAGCTTCTTTTGAGAATGAAGTGGACAAGAAGAAATTAGAGGACCAAGCCAAGCGTTTTCAAGTTGCCGTGGCGAAGGCGATGGAATCAGGAAAGCAGGGACAGCTATTTGCGGCTGAAACTCGGAGTGAGATAACTGCTTCGCTAACCGAGGAATTTAAAATCTATGCACTAATAGGCATTCCTGATAATGTGTTTGAAGAGCTGATTGAGGACATCCCTTTCTTCTTTGACGAAGGAATGCCTGTTAGACTATTCAAAGGTATGTCTCATCTGAGCGAAATGCGCAGGCCACTCACATGGTATTTGTGGATAGCGATCATGAGAGCGGCGCCGGACACATGTGAACGAGAGGAAATCGAGAGGCAATTCAGTATCGTAAATGGGATACTAAGGGATAATATCAAGAAATGCGAAATACCGAAAAAGTATAGAGTACATCTTGATTTGTGCATTCAAAAATGGGAATCAATCTACGATAGACTGAAAGACTGTCGTTTCGTGCCATATTTTGATCGTGCCCTTCCATCGTATCGCTTTAATATCGTGTTCAATAAGATTGTTGAGGAATTGAACAAGCACAGATTCCGATACGAAGTAAGAGCAAAAGAGCTTTCCGCGCGTCCAAATGGAGAATCTGAAAAGAAACGGAATGAGTTGTATCA
>PIXS01000034.1 GCA_003096255.1 Candidatus Bathyarchaeum sp.
ATACCTTACAGTTTTCAGCTGCGTCATAGCATGTCGAGGCTGTCTGGACGTATGTTTCCTTCCTTCTGTTGATCCCGAGAACCGTTTGCTTGAAAGATTCTGAAGCCCAGAACAAAGGCAATGAGTACAAGGGTTGCGCCGAGAAAGAATGCGTAAGGTAGTCCAGCGTACTCGGCGATGAGGCCTCCAATTAGGGGTCCTGGAATTCGGGCAATGCTTCCTATGCCTTGGGCAACGCCTAGTATGCCGCCTTGTTCGTCCACGGGGGCTTTCTTTGAGATGTAGCTGGGCAGAACTGTTCCTAATGTGCCGACGCCAGAAGACATCATTGTGAGGGCTCCCAAAAAGATTGGAAAACTGTCAAAGAGGGGAACAATGGACATCCCGGTCATCATCAGCAATGAGCCTACAAGTATGAGGTTCTTTTCTCCCCACCTGTTTGTCATTCTTCCAATGAGGAATCCTTGAAGAACAATCTGCACTACTCCAATATACATGAAGAAGTATGACATCTCAAGTTCCCCAAAGCCAAAGAATTCGATGCCCAGCAACGGGACAATAACGGGCACAGCTGAAAACGCGTAAGTTACGAGAAAGAGAATCACAAAAACTGTACCTATCAACGGTTTCGTCAGAGCAGTAGCCAGCCTACGCCAGTAACCGTCAGAGTTTCCAGATTTTTGTATACCTGAGTTAGTGTGGGCGTTTGATTCAGGCAGGAAAAAGAATGCGAAAAGAAAGTTTACGCCAGTCATGATTGCCGCTACAAAGCCTGTTGCCGAGAATCCGTAGATGCTCAAAAAGCCTCCTATAGCTGGTCCTATTATGAAACCTGCGCCATGGGCTGCACCTAATCTTCCCATTCCCTTTGTTCTCTTCTTTTCGCTGGTTATGTCCGCCATGTAGGCTTGGGCTACTGCAGCCTCGGTAGCCATTCCCGCCGCGATTCGTGAGATAAGAAGCAGAGTGAAAGAGTTTGCCATAGCAAAGACGATGAAGCTTACGGCTGACGAAAATATGGACAACAGGATAACTGGTCTTCTTCCCACTTTGTCTGAAAGGCGTCCAAGAATGGGAGAGAATATGAACTGCATAAGCGAAAATGAGCCTATCAGAATTCCCAGCGCTAAGGCTCCTGCCTCAACAGTTTCTGGGTGGAAGGGCAAGAGGGGAATGACCATGCCAAACCCAATCATGTCTATGAACGTTGTCATGAAAATCACAAAAGACGGAGAAATCCCTAACCTACTATGAGTGCTCCGTTTTTGGTCACTGCTGCCGTTCATAATGGTAATTTCCTTAGAGCGCAAACAGTCTGCTTGCCTTTAAATATAGCTAAATTCCAGAAATCTGCCCTTAGCCCTAGATTATGTCTGCTTTCTCGAAAACTCCCGAAAGCAGGGGAGTTAACTGTCTCTGAGCAAGTTCAGCGTTTATTTTTTTAGTTATGAAGGCTGTCAAGTCGTTTGGTGTAACCCGCTGGCTTCCCCTTTCATGACGGATTCGCATCTCCAACTTACTTTCTTGAAAAACGAAACGGAGCACATGATAATCAAATCTTAACGGAACACGTTTACCGTCTTCCTTGACGATGTGATAGCGGACAACAACGAAAAAATCCAACATTTGCACCTCATTTTCATCAACAAACTTCAGGCACCGGTCAAGTTCTTCCTGGTCCAGAAAATTGAAATCAAAATCTTCAGCCACGCCAAACTCAAAGCCCACTTCACATTTTTGGGTTACATAGGGAGTTATGGCGCCCAAATCGCAGATTTCATTATTCAGCCGATGAAACGCACAGAGAATTGCCTTCTGAACATCCTTCGCTGATTCCTGATAGTCAAAAGAGGCTACAGCATGAACCTGCTGAGGAAAATTTTCGTAGTGCCCAAGCAACCTAAACGCCCTTTAGGATGCCTTATTCATCTTCCGAATCTTTTCAAGACTTTCTAGGAGCGTAGACAATGTTGCCCCAAGGGTCTGCAGTTTTTCTGCATCCGTTTCTTCTGCAAACTGTTTTTCTATTGCCTGAATTTTTTCCATAATCGTTGATTCTAGGCTTGAGAAGACAGGAGCTTGCTTCGTTTCTGGTTCCTTTTCTCCTTCTCTAACGATTATTACCCGTTTTTGGCAACTGGCGCACCAGAGGTCTCTGCTTTTTAGTTTGAAAAGTGGTGAGGAACAGGCTGGACAGGAGTGTTCTGTGAGAGTGGCTCCCTGCCTAAGTAAATCTGCCATTTTCTTGATTGCTTCTTTGTTTTCTGTCACGTCAATCCTCTCATGTGCTCCCTTCAGTGTCTAGGAATATATTTTGACTGCCGTTAATTAACTATTTATCCTGTTCTTTTGGTTGAAGCTGAGCTATTAGATGATTTTAGCTCCATAAACGGTATAAACCGCCACATATGAATAGGATAAGAATAAATAGGTTCACAACTTGTTAACCCCTATCTAATGGAGGCTTCATTATGGTGAGAAAAAAGCAACTAGAGGAATATGAGAACAGAATAGCAGAAGCAATGAATGTTCTTGGAATGGTTTCTGAAGACACTACAACTCCACGAAACATAAGACGCGCAGCAAAACAGTCCATCACTGCCCTACAACTTGCAGATAACACTCCCGCAGTCAGAGCCGCCAACGCCATATCAATTCTTGACGAAATTCTGCAGGACCCCAACATGCCCCCCTATACCAGAGTGAAACTCTGGAACGTCATGAGCCTGCTCGAAGCCATAAAAGACTAAAAACTGCAGGATCATCAGCGCATGATTTCTTTTGTTCCCAAACCGATTTCGGCATCATAAGAGCGGAAGCTTCGTTTTTCGTATGATTCTTGTTATTGTTTTTGATTTTTTGGTGCCTAAAAGCTTTTGACATAGTAGTATCCACCTATTTAGCTGAAAACTCTGTAATGCAACTTCTGAAAGGCTGAGAACATGGACAAATTCACCCGAGATGTTGAGATTCTGTCGGCAAAACTAAGCAATGGTATAGACGCAGAAGCCCAGGAAAAACTGAATGCCCTGAAAGACAAGCTGATTCGTTTGCATGAAGAGAATGTCGTCAAGATCAACCACTCTGTCATGGAGCTTGTGTGCGCCAAACACCTGATTCTTAAAGGTTATGAGGTGGACATTGAGCGACCTGTAGACGGGCTGGTGTGCGATTTGTATTGTGTGAAGGGGCTGGGTTCTCATATTGTTGAGGTGGAGACTGGCTTTATTCCTCCCCGTCACGCTCTTGACCCCGATAACTACCGTAGATCTAGGATAGCAAGCAAAATAATTCGGTATGGCAATCATTCGGAAAAGTTTGCTTTGGGTGTGCCCCCCTATTATCTTCTTCAGATTCCTGACATTCTTGTTGAGCCTCCCAGAGACAGAACCATGAAAGACCTGAAGTACCTCAAGTCCCTCTGTGACCTATACTACAAGAACCCGCCTGTTACTCTAGACGAAATCAGAAACGCCCGCATCCACACAATCTACATAATCGACGTGGACGAAACAGTCATCAGAGAAGTTGACCCCGCAACATACCTAAAGAAACGAAGCGCCTTCTCATCAACAACATAATCTAACGCCACTTTTTTGCTACGGGCTTGTGTTGCTTAACCTTCTTATATGCTGCCAGACTAGTTTAACATGGTGCAACTGTGATGGTGACTGTTTCTGCAGACCTGATAAACGCGCATCTAAATGAGCCGAAGCTTGAGCAGATGTTTCGGCTGCTGGAAACCGATCTGGAGGTTCAGAACACTCTTCGCATGTCAAACGTGATGGCTGTTGAACGTTTAAGATACAATGACCATGGTCCAGTTCACGCAAAGATTGTTGCAGGAAGCGCCCTAGAAATCTTCAGCCTCTTACTAGAAGAGGTTACGCCTACAACTCTCCAAAACCGTGTTTGCTCCCTAGAAGATGCCAAGATTGTTGTGCTCTGCGGCTCATATCTCCACGATTTGGGAAACAGCATTCACCGAATCGACCATAACCTTCACAGCGTCATAATAGCTAACCCCATAGTGGACAGGCTCCTCAAGAAAGTCTATCCAGACGACCATGCCTTGGCAGTGAGGCTAAAGTCTGAGATACTCCACACAATCTTTGCCCATGAAGAGGATGTTAACTGTTTGAGTGTGGAAGCTGGAGCAGCAAAGATAGCTGACGGAACCGACATGGCTAAAGGAAGAACCAGAATTCCATACAGAACAGGAAAAGTGGACATACACTCCCTCTCCGCCTTATCAATCACAAAGGTGGAAATCGAGAAGGGACAGCATAAGCCTGTTCAAATCCTTGTCAGCATGAACAACCCCGCAGGTGTCTTCCAAATAGAAGAAGTGATGGAAAGAAAAGTGGAGACATCGGGCATAGCGGATTTGGTTGACGTTATAGCTTTAGAGAAGGGTGTGCAAATAAGACGAAAAATCAACAGATGACAGATGCATCATATTAGGAACCTAATAGAGGTACATTGTTGAAAACAGTATTTTTTCAGAAAAACTTGGAAACAGCACTAAAACACTGAGTGCGGTGCTCGGAGGCAGCTTGTAGACTGAAAAGCCAACTTTTTTATGGGCACAACCTTGTTCTATTCCTTTGATGTCTGGCAAACAATTCTTTGTTAACCGCTACAAAAAGCTCGGGTGGAACTATCGACAAGTCAAGCTTAAGCA
>PIXS01000035.1 GCA_003096255.1 Candidatus Bathyarchaeum sp.
TATAACATTTGTTACTCAAGTCTTGAGTAACTTAGTATTAAATACTTTTTAATCTAAAAACAAAACATTGGTCTAACATTTTCTTATTTTGACCAAAAAATAAAAAAGGAAAAATAAAAATGAAAAAAATAGAAAATAAAACAAAAATTGCGACTTTACTGCTTTTGCTGATATTGGTTAATTCAGCCCTTTTGTTACTCACTTCAAACGTTGTTCAAGCTGCGCTTGCGCCAGAGCAACCATATAGTGGTGCTTTAAAGCCTGGAGATGTTGCGGATGGAACTTTTGATACTGATGTTTGGATTAGCGTTCGACCCGAGGTTGTGGGAGTTAACGTGCCTGTACTGGTAAACGTATGGGCAACTCCTGCATCAAATGCTCATCGTAGACTTCATGGTTTTCATATAATCATAACAAAACCGGATGGAACTACAGACGAGTTTACTATGGACTCTGAAATTGATACTGCCGCTACGTGGATGGAATACGTACCTACCCAGATTGGAGAATATCAATACAAGGTTGAATTTCCAGGAACATTCCACCCTGCAGGCTATTACAACAACGGAGAAATATTTACCGAGGCATCTGAAGCTGGTTCAGCATATCGTGGGGTCGCATATTACTCTGGTTCAACATATTATAATCCTGACAATAGTCCGGAATACACTTTCACTGTGCAGGAAGAAATGGTATTCTCTTGGAGCCCATCTTTGATGGAAGCACCAACTGACTACTGGGAAAGACCAGTATCGCCAGAACACAGAGAATGGCTTTCAGTAATTGGAGACTTCCCATGGTATGGACCCGCAGGACCAGACTACTATACCATGTATCCTGACTGCAGCCCACGTTGGAACCAAAGAATGGACTTCTACCCATACGTGGAAGGTCCAGAAAGTGCTCATATTGCTTGGAAGAGAGAACAAAACATTGCAGGAATAACTGGTATTGGCAGATACGGCGAATATGGAGCAAGAGGTTGGTCTTACACTGTTCCATCATCAACTCGATCATCAACTCCAAGCTCAATAACTATGGTTATTGGTGGACGAGGCTACCTGACGGTTCCGAAGGTTTTATCACAAATTGTTGACGGTGAAGTCGAAACAGTCGAGACAGATGCTTTACAATGTGTGGACATTCGGACCGGTGAGGTGTTATGGGAAGTTGATGGATTTACTCATTCACAATCACAATCTAGCTTCGGAACTTGGAGGTTCCAGGGTGCGATTGAATATCCTTCTATGGACATTGTGTACCTAGATGGTGACAGGTTGTGTAAATATGATGAAAACACAGGCGCGCAGACTCTAGATGTTTCAATTTCTCCATTGACCTCTGCAATCCATTACATGAACGGATATGCTTTAGGTGTCCAGAACTTAGGTGGCGGTGATTATCGTTTAATCAATTTCACAACTACTGGGTCAACAAGTAACTTCGCTAACAGGGTCATGAGCAACATAAGCTGGCCTTTAAGCAGTGTCCCCGCTACTACTGATTACACTTTGGGAATTGCTGCCTCTTTTGGTCGTGGATTAATTGGATACAGTGGAACAACTACTGAACAAAGACTGGTCACGGTTAACCTTTACACAGGTCAAGTCATAGTAAACAAAACCATTGCACCCGCTGGCTCAGGAGAATTCATGGGCTACAGTGGAGCATCAGACGTTTGTGATAAAGGAATATACGCTTTCCTCACTGCTTGGGGAACCTTTGTTGGACTTGACATACAAACAGGAGAAATCAGATGGACAAGCCCCCGAATGGATGAACCTTGGGATGCCAACGGTTTTGGAGCTTACGACACCACATCCGCTTATGGGATGTTCTACAGGGCTGCTTATACAGGAATATACGCTTTTGATTGGGACACTGGCGACATAGTATGGAAGTACGAAGCGCCCGCTATAACTCCGTTTGAAACCCCCTACATTAACCCAGAGGGAGAAACAGTTTACTCGTTTAATGGCGAAATTTGGGCTGCTGACGGAAAAATCTACAGCGTTAATACTGAGCACACTGCAACTCAACCATACACTAGAGGATGGCAACTTCACTGTGTAGATGCTAAGACAGGTGAAGGTATATTCAAAACAATCATGGACGGAGCAAGGATGACCGCTATAGCTGATGGATACTTATCGCTTAGAGACTCCTACACGGGTACAATCTTTGTTTTAGGCAAAGGCAAGAGTGAAACAACAGTAACAACTCCTGATGTTGCAGTGCCAAAAGGAACAGCAATGACAATAAAGGGAACAGTTCATGATTTGTCTCCTGCCCAACCTGGAACTCCATGTGTTGCTAAAGAATCCATGTCAACTCAGATGGAGTATCTACATAGACAGATGCCAATTGGAGGATTTTGGGGAGACGAAACAATTCTTGGTATTCCAGTTACATTGACTGCAATCGGAGATGACGGAACTTACATCGACCTTGGAACCATTACTACAGAAGGATACTCGGGCACTTTCGGTAAAACATGGACACCAACAGAGCAAGGAACATACAAGATAATTGCATCCTTTGCAGGCGACGAATCTTATGGAAGCTCATCAGCCACAACATGGGTGACAGTCGGTCCCGCAGCAAGCGCAGGTGGAACAATAGAACCAGAGTCTGCACTGATTAGTACTGAAGTTTCAATAGCACTAGCGGTGGTAGCAGTAGTAGCAATTGGTGCATTAGCTTTTGTGTTTCTTAGGAGGCGGAAATAAACAATTTTCCTCCCTCTTTTTTTGGGAGTCAAATCTTTCAGAATAAGATGCTGAAAAGGAATGCAGAGAAGAGAAATGATAACAGTCCCCTGTTTAGTGGAATACGTTCATTACTCATCAACAAATTCTCCTGTAACTCCTCAGTTTAGCCTTATTCTGAAAAAGCAAGTTTGAATAATTAAGGGTCTGAAAAGGTTTAGTCTGAACGAAATAAAAATGCAGATGCATATTAAACAGGTTTTTTCATCTATCTTCAATCCCCTGAAGATATATCGGACTAAACCTCAGAAAACCATTTTTCTAACTTTAGATTTTTTATTGTAACTAAAATCAAAATATTCGTGCTTTGCAATTCATATTCTATCTTCTGAAGTTTTTTATTTTAAACCTTAAAACTCCTTTTTGTGGGGTGAGGTTTTTGCCATCCATCGCCTTCATATTTAGGTTGGTTTTTATCCAACCCTCATCCCCAATCCCACCACTCTCGGTTTTTCTATCCATCCATAAAATGTTTTTGATATATCGATTTTGGTAATATTATTTTTATATAATATCGTAATAATTAAGACAAAAATAGTGTGGTTTGAAAAAATGAGCCATCTAAAAACTTATTCACCAGTTAATCCAATAAGTTCTAAAAATGAATTTGAACCCCCAAAGCTAACAAAAGAAATGAAACGTAAAATGAAGTTAATTGAAAAAGCCTTCAGATGATTACTGTTTCCCTCACTTTTTCACATCAATTAATTTGTTTAATAATTTCTTTTGATTGTTTGAGACTTGTTTAACTCGTGTAGAGAAAATATTACTTTAAACTACCAAAACGTCGATGTGTTTAAATATGCAAATGAAAAAAAAATAACCAAAAGTAATTTTTTAGTTTATTTTTTTAATAATTTTTATTATGATATGAAAAAATTTATAAATATCTTGCCAGAGATACTGTAAAAATCTAAGAGCACTAATTAATACATAATAATTAGTCAATTGGATGTCAAA
>PIXS01000036.1 GCA_003096255.1 Candidatus Bathyarchaeum sp.
ACCAGAGTTTGATTGTTGACAAACCAAAAAAAATAACCTCAGCTAGATTCTAATTGCCAATTTTTCTGAAAGGCCCTGATGTGTGATGGAAGCAACAAACGTGCCAAACTGCGCCTATCAGGGGGGAAATAAGCTATTATGCAGATGCTTGCTGCTTCTTTCATCCGTCAGGGACCTCATCAAGAGTGGTCTGCGTCGTACCGATTTTTACAGTAAAAACTTCATCTTTAGGAAACTTTTCACAAATCGCCCTGGAACTGCCAACCAAAACCAATGTGTGCCCATTAGAATTCTTTAAAGAAACCTTGTACTCTGGAACCTGACCTGCCTTGCTTTTCCAGCTATGGGCATCAACAACAAATTGGATCTCCATAGCCTAGTCCCCCATTGAATCTGAAAATGAAAAAAAGGGGGAGTTGCGGGACATGTATCCAGCCGTCTCGGGTTCAAATCCCCGCGACCCCACCAGTGTTCCCCCCCGGACTTTTTGGGGAAAAAATGGTGAAGTCTCATTTCGGTTTTTTGAAAACTTTGCCGCCATCATTGAACTCTCCTGTTTCATAAGTATAGCCTATTTTGACTAATTCACATACTTCTTTCACGTTATGGACTACGCGTATATGATATTCCGTTTCTCTGAAGTTCACTAGTTATATGTATAGTGTTGGCATTTGGGTCATACATTTCATTGACATCATAATAAGTAAAATAATTATTTCAGCCAATAGCATAAATTTTCCATCAACAACAGCAACCCCAAACTGCATTCTTGCTGTAGGTATCGACTCCACGGTCACCCAAGAATCGTCAGCAGCACAAACATTACAAACAAAAAAAGATGATAATGAAAAAGAAAAAACCAAAAACAGGACAATAATTGACTTGAAACTCGTCACATCACACATGTCCCTTAAAAGTAAGCCGTTTCAGTCTATGTTTGTAGATTATTGCCCCCAACATTACAATAATGACTAATGGCAAAATAGCCCAAGAGGGAAACTCTGGGATGTAACCCGATGGAATGTACTGTTCATTTGCTACGGAGATTGGTGAGCCGATCCAGCCTTCTTTACCTCCAAGGGCATATAAAACATCATTTACAATGGCTACGCCTAAGCCGTATCGTGCGGTTGGCATTGGTGTTCCTGTGCTCCATGTGTCTGTTTCTGGGTCATAGATTTGGTTTAAATTAACAGCATCCAGATCCTGTTTTCCACCAATAACATAAATTCTCTGGGTCGACATTGTTCCAGTCGTTACGCCCGCACTTGCAGAATCTACCACTGTAGGAATAGATGCCCCATTATTCCACGTATCAGTTTCAGGGTCATAAATTTGAGTTAAATTGGAACCATAGCCGCCTATTATGTAAATTTTGTTGTCAATGACCACAGATGCATAGTAACCAACTTCAGTGGTTAGTGGTGTCTTTGTGGTCCATGAATCGGTAGTGGGATCGTAAACCTCGTTTACATCTAAATATGGAGAAGGATCGCCCGTGTGTCCACCTATCATGTAGATTTTGCCGTTAACAACATTTGCTTCTAAAGCATATCTGGCCGTAGGCATTGGAGTAAGTGTTTCCCATGTGTCTGTTGCAGGGTCATAGACTTCGTTTATTTTCGTTTCCTCGTCATCGGTGTATCCGCCTATACAATATATTTTGTTCTCAATAACAGCGATGCCAAAACTACTTCTGGGGGTTGGCATGGATGTTTTTGTAATCCATCCGTTGGTATCCGGATCATACATTTCATTGGTACCAAAATAATTACCCCACGTTCCACCTCCAATGGCATATATCTTCCCGTCTACGACAGCAACTCCAAGCCCACTTCTGGCGGTAGGCATCGGCTCCAAGGTCACCCAAGAATCGTCAGCAGCATAAGCAACAGAAACCAGTAGAGATAATGACAAAACAACAAAAACCAATAGTGGCACATGTATTGATAGTGTAAACCTTCCCATATAAAACCCCAATAATATACTAATACCTTTTCAGTCTTTTATTTTTTATGCAAATATTATATCATATGTTTACCAAGAGGGCGTGCTCATTTTTAGACCGAATATGCTCGTGGAACTTTTCAAAAAAAAGAAGGAAATTTTATGTGTTTTGCTTACTGTTCACGTTGTATCAAACTATTTTTGACCATTTAGTACAAGTATATGTCATCATTTCCGTAGATCTTCATACATCCTGGAGCAGTATTACCTCCCCAAGTTGCATTGTATCCTGTGTTTAGTTCACAATTTGAATAGCTGCATCCAAACCAAGTCCATGAAGCAGTGTTTAATGCGTTGTATACTGAATAGCCATTGTATAACGCTCGAACATAGAAACGTTTGAGGTAAAACTCGTAATCTACTGAGGGGTTATGACTTGAAATCTGAGTTAAAGGCATTGAAGCATCTTCGAACCCTATGAAACAATCAGGACCATAAGAAGTCGGACTTGTATGATGCCAAGCATACGGCATTCCATAAGCACCATTAGGACCGCCCAAACCGCCCACATGGTCTCCTTGTCGGCACACCCAGAGCATCACAAAGAAATGTTTGCTAGAACCAGTTTCATCATACACATCGTAGTCCCAGACTTCATAATCAGGTTGTGGATCCTCATCCTCATAATCATAGTCGTTATCAACGTAATCCCGATGTACACCGTCCATGCCTCCATGGCCATAATGAAACAGTGCTACGTAATCAAAATTTGACTCCATATAAGAAGCGTTATCCAAAATGTTGTCTCTTAGTGTATCTGAACCACTGTAGTCATAACAAGTATAGCCTCTGTTGCCAAAGTAGGTCATCATTGTGCTGATAACGTCGCTTGCGGCGTCAAACTCTCCTTCGACTATTTCATATTCAACGGCCCAAAGGGTTATTCCCCAATCGTCTGCTTTCACTGTCTGTGTTGCCATTGGAACTATGCTAACTATCATTAAAAAGCATAAAAATAATCTGCTTAGTTTTGAAGCTGCTGATTTTGTTATCTTAAGCAGTTTGTTTGGACTGTTTTTTCTTTTAGAATAAACTATCGTTACTCCAAGTACTGCTGTGATTGGAAGAGCTATCCATGCGATTGATGATAGATTTGAGCCTGTTTCATTATCTTCGTTTGAGGTTAACTCACTGGTTATTTCGTTGTCAGTAATGGTCTCATTTGATGACACGTCACCCATCCAAATCATAGTGCATACTTCATTAACTTCTCCCGTATCCGCCCAGATTGCGATGTTAAGTCCGTAAACATTACCCCGATACAATTTATCAAAGTACAGTTTGATGTTCCAGACGGGATACAGTGTTGAGGGATCTTCATTACGAGACTCGGTTTTTGAAGGATAGTTGCTAAACGTTAGTTTTGTTTCGCTTACCCCGTCTACAGTAAACTCAGTTACTTCCACAGAAGGGCTCTCTTCTCCCATATGCACGGTCCACGAGTAGTCCTTGGTTGCATCCATGGCGATATCTATGGCTTGTTCTTCGGAGATGGCTATGTCATAACTGTCGATAGTGTAGAGTTCCCAATTGTCCATAAATAATGCCAATGATCCATTTTCAAAGTTCACTATTACCCATTTGTACATGACTTCAACGCCATTAGCTGCAGGTGACCACCGAAAGGTTGTGGAATCTTGAGTTACAATTACTTCAAGTTTTGTGTCTTCAACTACGTGGGTACTATTTTCATTGGCATTAACAAGATCTAACATGTTTGTCATCTGTTCAAGGTATGATGCTCCAGAATCAGCTTGATAGTTGACAAGAAATGCTTTGGCTGCACTAACTACATCTGCATGCTGTTGTAATGGTGTCGAACCATTTAGTGGATGCAAACTCATTAACTGTAATTTCTTATTAACAAAATTACAGATGACCTCAACTTTGCTATCACCGGAATCGATAGTATATTGAAGACTTTCTTGAGGAAGAGAATCTAAGTACAAGTCTTGAGTATTCAAATCCAATGTAGTGTTGTATGTTTCCATGTCGAGGCCGACTACGTTTTCTATTAGTGTTAACGTTTTTTCGGGTGCAGTTGATTCTTCTTGAGGTGTTGCATTACAAACTAAGGAAGTGTTTAGTGTAAAAGTCGCCAATAGAGCACACAGGAAAAAAGAACATATGAACAGTTTTTTACCTAATCTAATCATTCTGTTTTTCTCCTTTTGTTTTTCTGCACGGCTTTGTTCTCCGTGCTATCTCTTTTTGCCCTTCGCTTGGGGCTAGGCGGTGACGCGCCTCCGCTGCATTTAGCCTCGGTTTAGTTTTGTGGGGAAAAATGGTTTGTAAGTTAACTCGCTTTTTTACTGAAAAAATTCGGTATGACATCCAAA
>PIXS01000037.1 GCA_003096255.1 Candidatus Bathyarchaeum sp.
GTCCTGAGGGTAGGTTAGCCACGTGTTACTGAGCCGTCTGCCGCGTCTCAACATAGCTAGAGACGCTCGACTCGCATGTCTTAGTCCCACCCCGATAGCAGTAGGGTCCGGCAGGATCAACCGGATTTAATTTGCTATTAGGAGTATTGTTTGCCACAAAACCAACTGGAATTGCGGATAAAGCGCCAAAGCCCACTTCGGATCTGACCAAAATCAGGTCCTCATCTTTTGTCGCCGCAACCGGAGGTCAGACCCATCATACAGGGGCGTTGAACGCCTTAAACGTCAGGGTTGAAGCCGCCAAAGGTCACGGCTGTGACATGCACTTCGTCCAGAGAGTATCTGTGACGATAGCGCATCCTACCATGTTTCCCATCGACTTAATTAACCTTTCTGAAACCGTCAAAATTTGGGGGCGGGCAGCTTTTTTGGCGTAGTTTTTGCTGTTCTGTGGCGGTTCTGTGTCTTGTTTTGTGGCTGTGGAGTCAGGATGTTTATTGTTGATACTGATTTTGGGGTCATAAAGTATAATGGCGTCTGGTTATTAGTCAGGATTCTGGTGAATGACAGTGAGCGAAGTTGTTCTTTCAGCTTGCAAAGACCTGATTGACGATGCGAAGATTGGATGCGCAGACATGGTCTTCAAGGACGTGTGTCTGGACATTTTATCAAAGGCACGACTGGTTCTTGACAACGAAGAGTTTGAGGATTTGACGGTTTTTGTGGCTGAGAAAATGAAGGAAGAAAGGTTCTCTGGCTCGGGGAGACGAATTAGAGTCAGATAAAAGAAAGCTTATGTTTTGTTACTGTTTCTTGTGTGCCCTTCTTTTCAGATAATATTAGCTGTCAAAAAAGCTAAGTCAGGGCAGAACAGATTAGAAGCATGAGATGAGCATGTTGGCGCCGTTAGATTACGAGCTTAACCTTCTTTCAAGGCTGGTGGAGATAAACACTGAATCAGTCCCAAAGAAAGGCTACAATGAATGCGCTTCAGTAATCATTGAAGAAGCAGAAAAAAATTCTCTTACAGCAGAGATAGTTGATGGAGAAAAGGGCGCCAAAGATGGACTGACTCGTCCAAACGTTATCGTAACCCTTGATTCAGGCTCAGACACAACCCTGCTTCTTGAATCCCACTTCGATGTTGTCCCTCCTGGAACAGGATGGAAGTATCCTCCCTTCAAGCTCACAGTTAAGGACGACAAAGCCTACGGAAGAGGCACCGCAGACAACAAAGCAGGCATTGCAGCAGTTATGGGTGCCCTTCGGCAACTAAGTAACGAAGAGTTGGATGTTAACCTCAAGCTTGTTGCCGGAGTAGATGAAGAGATCGGAGGAAGATACGGCGTAGACTATGTGATGAGCGACTGGGGACTGAAAGGAGACGCAGCACTGATTGTGGATGCGGGACCAGAAAGCCTCTTTTTGGGTGCCAGCGGAATCATCTGGGGAAAAGTCACGGTCAAGGGGAAACAGGGGCACGCGGGTTATCCTTTCAAAGCCAAGAACGCCATTGATGAAGCCATGAAACTGATTGACCGTTTTGAGGATTACGGGAAACTGGTTGAGACAAAAATGTCAACATTGCATGCGCCTGCGGGGTCTCCAAGAAACTTTGTTTGGGGCAGATACTCGGTCACTATGATTAATGCAGGAGAAAAAGAGAACGTCATTCCAGGCACGTGCGAGTTTCGTTTTGACCGCCGACTGTTACCTGAAGAGCCCCTTGAAGAGGCTGAAAGGGAATTAATGGCTTTCTTCAAGGATGCCCTAGATAAGACGGGCTGTGAGGCGTCTTTAGAGCTTGTGAACAGGCAGCAGGGCTACTATACGTCGTCGGATTTGGTATTTGTGCAGACCGTGTCTGAGGCTATACAAAAGACGACGAATCAGTGGTTGCCTTTTGCTGCAGAGCTTGGGGGAAACGACGGCAGCTTCTTTGCAAAGAATGGGATACCCGTGGTTTGTTATGGAACCATCAGAGCCGACACCCGCTACCACGGCGTAAACGAGTTCGTTTACCTCCAAGACATAAAAAACACAAGAGACACGATAGTTAACTTGGGCAAGGCGACCAGAGAAAAAATTAGGCAGTAAGCTGATTTTGAGGGCTACTTGGAATTTCTAAGATTTAAACGTAAATCGCCCTTTTACTTTCACTTTTCTCTCCCCGCAGCAGGATGTCGTTTCGTCGAGGAGTTTAAATGCTCACCAGAACATCGAGAGGTCTGATTAACGATGGCAACACTGACTAAGGCGGCTGAATGCTGCAAAAATCCTTGGAACGGAAGATGTAAAAATTCTGACATTGAAGTCTACATATATTACAAAAACAAGCGCGTCCCCATCTGCAGAAAATGCTGGAGCACCCTCGCAGAAAAGGACCTTGAATGGTAAGATGTCAGAATACCAAAAAGGAATTTTATTACGCGGATTTGTCAGTTAAGATTTCTTCTTCTATTTTTGACTTGATAGCGTGTAACCTTTCGAGTTCTTCTGTTCTCTTTCGTACAGCCTCTGCTACAAATTCGGTTACACTTCTATAGCCTAAGTCAGTTCTGGTCTTGACTAAGTTTTTTACCTTATTGTATAACCCTGAGGGCAGATTTACTGAATCATATCCTTTTACAGGCAAATTACCGTCACCATAAAATAATTTGGGCAAACTACCATTTATTCATTTTGTTGTCCAATTGTTTAAAACACATATTATGCAAAAACTAATTCTGCACCCAAACTTTTGCTAGTGATCGGTCTTAAATATTAATGTTCAATCAAAATGAAAGCATTAACTCTCATGGCAACAGGTAAATTACATATAAGAGCACTATCTAGAATCACCGGCTTAAATGCTTCAAGGGAAACGAAAAGGGTAATAGAAGTAAAAATTGATTATCGCCGTTGTATTAATTGTAAAAAATGTGTTGAATCATGCACTTTTGGTGTTCTAGAATGGTTTGAAGACCAACCTATTGTCACAAATCCAAGCATTTGTTCATCTTGCTTAAAATGTGAATTAAGTTGCTCAGTTGGCGCAATAAACATCAAAGCAAAATAATTTCCCAAAACGTCAACTAGGTCCATTCTTTCAGCAAGTTACACTGTTTGAAAGGAAATAATAACACAGGGGATTGGCGGGTCCGCGGGGATTTGAACCCCGGGTCTCCGGCTTCGGAGGCTTGCGCGTCACTTATTCAGGTGACTCGGCGCCTTAATCCAGTCTGGGCTACGGACCCACTTTCCAATCATCCAGCGCCTTTGTAGAAATTAAGTTTTGTTGCCAGATTGTCTTTTGAGGGGATGTGTGTTTGGAGTTTTCCGATTAAAGGCAGATGTCATGTTTCAGTCAGTTCTTCTGTTATCCACCAGGCTTTTCTTTTTCCTGTCCTTTCCCCTGAACAGTATTCGATGATTGTTTTTCCTAGCTGTTTTTTGGATGTTTTTTCGATTTTTCTGAGCCTGTTTAGGATAAGCCAGCGGTTGGTTTCCAGAGCTTCTGCAAGTTCAGTGGTTGTGGCTCCTCTGTGGTCTAGGAGATAGTCCA
>PIXS01000038.1 GCA_003096255.1 Candidatus Bathyarchaeum sp.
AGCATGCTTCTTTGGATTACGAGGGAAATGTTTGCTTCTGAGACGCTCTGGGAAATCATTAGGATGTTGATGTTTTCTTTTCCTAGGACTTCGAAAACTTTTGCGGCTGTTCCGGGTGCGCCGACCATGCCTGCGCCGCTGACTGTTATTACTGCAACGTTTTTGACTATGGTTACCGCTTTCACGCCGTTCTTTGTTGCTTTTGTTTTTCCGTCCTGAACAATGAGGGTTCCTTGGTTTTCGGGTTTGAACACGCTTCGTATCCTGACTGGGATTCCTTCTTTTCGGGCTGGCTCTAGAGCTCTTGGGTGCATGGCTTTTGCTCCAAAGATTGTGAGTTCTGTTGCTTCTTGGAAGGACATTTCAGGAATCAGTTTAGCTTCAGGAACGATTTTGGGGTCAGTAGTCATCAGGCCGTCCACGTCTGTCCATATCCACACTTCATCAGCTTCTAGGGCTGCGCCCACTATAGTGGCTGTGTAGTCTGATCCGCCCCTGCCTAAGGTCGTGGTTTCTCCGTTTTGGGTTGCCGCAATGAAACCCGTTACAACAGGCACTGTTCCCTTTTCAAGAAGAGGCTGGAGATTCTTTTTGAGCTGAAACTTTGTTACTTGCATGAGAACGCCTGCTTCTCCGAAGTTGTTGTCGGTTAGTATGCCTGCTTCTCCGCCTGTGAGGTGGGTTGAGTCAACACCTAAGTCTTTTAGCGCTCCACTGACTATGGGTGCGGAAAGTTTTTCGCCATAGGCGATTACTGTGTCTCGGGATTTTTGGGTAAGCTCACGGACAAAAACAATTCCAGTTAACACCTGCTCTAGCTCGTCTATTCTGGATTTGATTACCTGTTCGGCGGCTTCTTGGATTTGCTTGTTTTTGATTGCCGATTTTATGGTGGTGGTGTGTCTTTCAAGAATTTCCTGTTTGAACTGGCGGATGAATTCACGTTTTCCTTTGTTTGCCATCTCAGCCGCTTGGATAAGCTGGTTAGTGATGCCTTCCAGCGCTGAAACTACGCCAACAACTCCGTTGTCTTTGCTGCTTTTTGCTAGCAGGCTAGCCACGTGACGAATTTTTTCGCCATTAGCTACAGAGCTTCCTCCAAACTTCATCACTATTTTTTTCAACAGTTTCTCCTCTTTTTGTTATGTTAATATCCTGTTTGCTATGTTCTGTTTAATGTCCAGCAGGTCACGCAACACTGCACTCGCGGTTTCGATTCCACCTGCTCCACGTCCAACTATTGTCTGCTCACCCGCCGACTCGGAAACAAAGGTCACCGCGTTTAACGACCCGCCCACGGCCAAGGGGTCATGTTTCGAAATTTCTGTGGGCTCAACCTTTAGAGTTTCCCCAACAGTGCCTATCAGCTTTATCGTGTTTCCTTTCTTGGAAGCGTCCTCTATAACTTTGGACGAAACATCCCGTATTCCCCTGATTTGGATGTCGTCAATGGTTACTTTTTTGTCCATTATCCAGTTAGCCATGATAACCAGCTTAGCCGCAGCATCATAACCGTCAACATCCATGGTCGGGTCTGCCTCTGCAAAACCAAGCTTCTGAGCCGCACTAAGCGCCTCATCAAAGGTGATGTGTCTTTCGTCCATCTCTGAAAGAATGTAGTTAGTTGTTCCGTTCAGTATGCCTTTGATGGACAGAATTTTGTCGCCCTGCAAACAGTTTTTAGCAAACTCAAGAACAGGAGTTCCCGCACCAACCGTTCCACTGAACCGCAAATAAACCATGTTGTAGTCGGCTAACTCTGTCAAAGCGGGCAATGCTAAAGCAAGGGGACCTTTGTTTGTTGTAACAACGTGCTTTTTTGTTTTGAACGCAGTTTTGATGTAAGACAACCCCGGCTCCGCAGTTTCGATGTTTGTGGGAGAAACCTCAACCATAGCTTCTGCCTCAACAGACTCTATAACATCTAAGGCTGACATTCCAGGCTTGCCAAACTCTTTGCTTGCCGATATTGTTCCTTTCTCTTTTTTGAGGCTCAGCATCTGCTCTAAGTCCAAGCCTTTGGGGTCTATAGCTGCGCCTTGTTTGTCAACTATGGCTACAATTCTTGGGCGAAAACCATACTTTTTTGCCAGCTCTTTCTTTCTTTGTGTGATGATTTTGGCAAAACTCTGCCCGACTACTCCCCATCCCACCAAGATTATCCTCATTTTTTGCTCACTCTGCACGCAACTTTAACGCTCTATATTGAACCCCATCTATTACGGTTACGAATAATAAATAACTAACTAACCAGCATGTCCACGCAAACTGGATCTGCATTTACCTCTAGTCAAAATGTACAACAACACTAAGTCTGACACCTACGTCTTGAACATATTATTATTCTAATAGCAGTTCATTGTTGAAAAAATGGTTTTTTCAGAAAAGTTTGCAGCATCCCAGATTTTATTTTCTTTTGAGGTAAATCGGGTTTTCCAGTTCTTTACACGATCTTACTAGCCTGATGTATTTTCTCTTAGCTCTCACTCGCTTTATGCCCGTAAAATACAGAATTTCTTTTTCCATCAACTCAATTTCGCATTTTAGAGCTTCTTCAGAATTAGACACTTGTTTCCCCCTCAAAACTAAAAAACTAAAGACAAATCACGGTTTAGGTCAGTTAACTGGAGAATACTGACTTCCAATGTAGTAGCGGTTGTTTTCTGTCTTCTTTATTTTACCCAGAAAAGCTCCCGCAAAATAATTCAACCAATATTGCTCTTGCTCGGTGAGTTTAGCTTCCTCAAAAGTAACTGCTTTTTCATGACTAACTGCTCCTGCTTTTTCAAGTTTACGAACAAGCTTTTCCTGCATTACAAACTGAATTCCATACACAGCCAAACACATTCCCTCCTTTCTTTATTTTTTCATGCCATACGGTAGATACTCAAAACTAGACAAAAACTGAGTCTTGTCAAAACACACGGAGTTCTACACTAAATAATACGCAATCGTGGCTTATTAACCCACCAGTATTATTTTTAGTTTAACCAAAAATCAACCAAAGTAATGAGCAATTTTAGGCTCTTGTCAAATAGATTGGATCTTCTAGACCGCACTCCTTGCGGTAAGACTGCAAAAGCTTTTGATATTCCATTCTGGCTTTTGCTCTTTCGTTTCCTGACAGGTTTAGAATTTCCTTTTCCAGCATAGCAATCCGCTGTTTTAGGGTCGTTTTGTGGTTTCGGTTAGACATTTCTATTCCCCAAAAGAAGGAGACTGAATCTTAATACATAATATACGTTTGAAATCTAATAAACGTACCGCCTTTTACAACCAAAAACAGAACATCAAAACCCAAAAATGAAAAAAGCCATGCGTAATTGGAGCAAAGTTACTGTTTTTTAAAAGCTTAGCTTAAATACCAAATCAGTCAAGAATAAACTTGAAGCATAAGGGGGACTTTTATGGACCAAAAACAAGCACTTCAGAGACTTCAGAAGATAAGAAAAGAAAACGACGAAGCATATCTGAAGGCAAAGGCGTTCATGGACGGGTTTCGGGCACGAGGACAACTGAGCAAAGAAGACAACGAAATGCTGTTTCTTATGGAATTCGTGATTAAAGGCTTCAAAAACCATGGCAGCGACATAATAACCGCCTTTGAAAATCAGGTAAGATTCAACGAAGTAATCAACAATTTTCAAACAAAACTAAACGAACTAGAAGAAGAAATCCAGCATCTCAAGAAAACCTTAGACAAAATGTACCAAGACAAGTAGCCTAGTTTGCGGTTTGAGAACAGTTTTATCTTCTTGTTGTCTTTCACATATGCTGTTGGTGAATTCTGATGGATTTCGGGCTAACCAAACAGCAAAGCAACCTAGTAGAGTCAGTAAGAAAATTTTGTGAAAAAGAGTTTGATGCAGACTACGCCCTAGAACTGGACAAAACAGAAACCTTCCCCTCAGCGCTTTACAAAAAAGCCGCAAAACAGGGATTCTCAAGTTTGTTCATTCCCGAAAAATATGGCGGCAAAGGTCAAGGCTACTTAGAAGCATGCCTGGCAATGGAAGAAATGTGCAAAGCAGACTCGTCCTTGGGGTTGGCGTGCATGATTGGAACCTTTGGAAGCGACATGCTTTTGCTGTTTGGAACAGAAGAACAGAAAACCAATTACCTTTCACCTCTTTGCCGCGGAGAAACAGTTTCTGCAGCTGCTTTTACAGAGCCAGCTCGCGGAACAGACATATCAACAGTAGCCACCAAGGCCGTAAAACAAGAAAACGATTGGACAATCAACGGAACAAAAACGTTGATAACAAACGCGTCAATCGCCGACTTCTTCATAGTATTGTGCCAGACAGGAAGCCCATCAGCACCCCGAAAGAGCCAGTCACTATTTGTTGTAGACAAACAAACAAAAGGACTAACAGTAAAAAAGCTGTCAAACAAGATGGGAATCAGGTGCGTGCCCACAGGCGAAATCTCCTTCAAAGACGTAAAAGTGCCTGAAGACAACCTAATCGGAGAACTAAACAAGGGCTACAGCCATTCAATGGACTTTTTCTCAGTAAGCAGGATAATCATAGCTGCTCAGGCAGTGGGCACCGCGCAAGGTGCGCTGGAAGTTGCAGTCAAATACGCAAAACAGCGAGAGTCAGCAGGCCAGCCGATAATCAAGTTTCAGCAGATAGGCGCTAAACTGGCACAGGTTGCATCAGACGTTGAGGCCGCACGGCTGCTTACATACAAGGCAGCTCTGACAATCGACCAAAACAAGGTAGACCCTATGCTTACTTCCATGGCAAAACTGGTTGCTAGCAAAGCTGCAGTAAAGGCAACTGATTGTGCAGTTCAAACTTTAGGAGGCTACGGATATCTTGGAGACTACAAAGTTGAAAGGGCCTACAGGGACGCAAAAGTAACCGAAATCTATGAAGGAACCTCCGAGATTCAAAGATTAGCCGTTCTAAAGCAGCTAATAAGAAACTACTAAAACCAAAAAACCACGAAGGTGCAAACCCTGAACAAAAGCTACTCAACAATCAAAGTTAAACAAAAACAGCAAACAGCATGGATAACCCTGAACCGGCCAAACAAACTAAACGCCATAAACCAGCAGATGCTACGAGAGCTTTCAAAAGCAATAGACCAAGTAAGAAACGACAAAAACGTCAAAGCTGTTGTAATCATTGGCGAAGGAGAAAAAGCCTTTAGCGTAGGAGCAGACTTAACAGAACTTCAAGAAATCCTACCAGAAACAGCAGCACAGTTTTCTGTAAACGGACAACAAACCTTCTTAAAAATCGAAGAATGCGAAAAACCTGTACTAGCAGCAATACGGGGTTACGCCTTAGGCGGCGGACTTGAACTAGCCCTAGCATGCGATTTCAGAGTAGCTTCTGAAAACTCTGAACTTGGATGCCCTGAAGTAAAACTGGGTTTTCTTCCAGCGTGGGGCGGAACCCAAAGACTGCCCGTTGTAGCTGGGGTGTCAGAGGCTAAACAGCTGATAATGCAAGGAGACAGAATAAAAGCTGACCAAGCACTGGAAATTGGTCTGGTTGACCGTGTAGTTTCTTCAACTGAGTTAGAGCCTATGGCAGAGGCAATTGCCCAAAGACTAGGTGAATGCCCAAAAGACATGGTAAAACATGCCAAAAACGCAGTTAACTCTGTAACTAAATCGTCTTTTGAGTTAGGCTTCAAACGAGAAACAGAAGCCTTTGTGAACTTGTTGTCCCAAAAAGAAACCAAAGAAAAGATTGCAGCCTTTCTAGCCCAGAGAAACAAAAAATAGGGCCGCTACCAAGTTAAAACAGCAGCACACGTTTGGCAGGGATGAAAAACGAACAAAGTAGCAATCATTGGGGTGGGCCACAGCAAATTCGGAGACCGCTCAGACGTAAACCTCTCCGAACTATCCTTTGAAGCAATAAAACCAGCCTTAGAAGAATCAGGGCTAGCACCTAAAGAAATTCCGTATATGGCTCTTGGTTCTATGGGCGTTTGGTCAGAAGAACCCCTTCCAGCAGTAGTAATTTCAGAATACTGTGGACTAACAGGAGCAGGCCTAGTCAGATGCGAAGCAGCCTGTGCCTCAGGAAGCGCGGCAGCCTTTAACGCTTATTCTGCTATTAAAAGTGGGCAAATGGACGTGGCACTAGCAGTTGGTGCTGAGAAGATGAAGCAAATCGACACGCCAACTGTCATGGAAATGATTGGCAGAGCAGGCTACTACATGTGGGAGTTTGAAAATTTTGGCATGACCTTTCCAGCCTATTATGCTGTTCATGCAGTTAAGCACATGGAACAGTTTGGAACCACCGAAGAAGACCTTGCCAAAGTTGCGGTGAAAAACCACAAGTATGGCGCCATTAACCCCCTTGCTCATCTGCAGCATGAAATAACCGTGGAAAAGGCGCTAAGTTCGTGTATGGTTGCTTGGCCGCTGAAACTCTATGATTGTTGCCCGATAACTGATGGCGCAGCTTCCGTTGTTTTGGCGTCTGAAGCAAAAGTAAAGGAGCTGAAAATTGAAGACCCCGTGTGGATAGAAGCCGTTGGCGTTTCTTCGGATACTGCTAACATTTCTAAACGAGAATCATACGTGGGATTGGATGCTTCTGTTAAAGCTGCAAAGATGGCTTACGACGTTGCGGGGATAGCTCCTAAGGATGTGGACGTGGCAACTGTTCATGACTGTTTTACTATTGCGGAAATCATGGCTTACGAAGACTTAGGCTTTTGCAAGAAGGGTGAAGGCGCAAAAATGATTCGTGAGGGCGAAACAGAGGTTGGGGGCAGAATTCCAGTTAATGTTGATGGTGGTTTGAAGGCTAAGGGTCATCCTATTGGGACTACGGGTGTTTCGATGCTTGTTGAGTTGACAAAACAGCTACGTGAAGAAGTAAAACCCAAAAACAGGCAAGCCCCCATGAAAAACTACATCGGTTTGGCACACAACACTGGAGGAACAGGCCACTACGGCTACGTGACCATACTTAGGAGATGAAAAAAAATGGATAAGCCCCTGTCTTTGAAAAGCGCAAGAACACTAAACCTAACATACAACCTGCCAATCAGCAAAACCTCAAAGTTTTGGAAAGAACTAGAACAAGGAAAAGTCTACACCACAAAATGCACCAAAT
>PIXS01000039.1 GCA_003096255.1 Candidatus Bathyarchaeum sp.
AGATAAATGCAGAAGACGACGACCTAACGTGGATATAATCTTCTATATTTTGACGATTTGGGCGTGTGGAACCCCGCAGATTTCTATAACCGCCTCGGGGTGAACCAGACCCTGTTCTATGGCTTTTTTTACGATGTTAGGTCCAATCATGTTCACGACTGTGGATTCTTCCATAAGCTGTATAGCATCTTCCACAGGCATCTTTGGACCTTTATAGAATTCTTCTCCAACCTTGAAAACTATCTTTCCGTCACGCAAAACCTCGCCTAGCAGTCCCTCGTCACAGGCTGCAAGAAGCACATGTTTTCCACATTTGCTCAGTTTAGCGTAGACTTCCAAGTTTAAGAACTCTACAATGTTGATATTGATGATCTTGCGCCACATGCCTCGCATACCAGAAACAGGAAGCGCCTATCTTTGACGATCTTCGTGTCTGGTCTGGTGCAAACTGGACAAACTACAAACTCTTTGATGTAACGCTGGATGAGCCTCTCAAAGGTGTCGTAACCGAATTTTCCCTGAAAGATTGCCCTGTTCCTTTGCATGGTTGCTGCTGTAGCCATCTCTCCTGAAAAGAACTTTAGCACGTGACGGGGGTCCCTGTTTAGTGCGTCACATATTTCCTTAAAGTTTGATAGGATTGTGCGCATGCCGATTATGAAGCAGCGAGACTGCGGAACCTCGAATCGTTTGTGTTCACGTATGTCTGAAGGAAGCTGCGATTGAGCACGTTCAAGCAATTCTCTGTAGTTCATCCTTAACGCCTACCTATCAGGAGTTTTGCCCCCAATAAAAGCCCTTCCCTTTTTTTCTAGACAATTAGTGTTCTTTTCTAGATTGACCACAATGTATATCTTGCCTAACGAATCTGAATCCTAGAGGGACTCGGGGGGGAGCATAATGGAAATTTTCGACAGTGTTGTCGCCGTTTTCTCAAAGATCGCCTTCAGGTTCGAGTTTTTCTTTCCCAAGTTCATCGGCTATTACATAGGTCAAAAGCTGAAGGACTACAAGCAGAAGGGCTGGATTGAAGATTACAAAGTGAAATCTAGGAGAAAAAGAAAACACCATTACCTAAGAGTAAACGCCTCAAAGGTTTGTTAAATGAGAACACGCCCACTAAAGCCGCTACAGTAGGGCACTTCGTAAAACCCAAAAACACAAATCACTTAGAACTTACGCTTCAACAAGGGTTAAAACAGAAAATCCTTAAATCTTAACTTGACAATCGAGTAATAAGAAAAATTACGGAGGGCCCGTAGCTCAGTTTGGTTAGAGCGCCAGACTCATAATCTGGTGGTCGCTGGTTCAAATCCGGCCGGGCCCACCAAAAATTGAATAACACTCAATTATTTTTGTTTACAGCATTAATTCTATATATCACCTGTAAGATAAGTTGATTTATGTCACTAATTGTTGCTGTTGACATTTCAAAAAGGTACGGTAAAGTAGTTGCTGTTGAAATCTTAAACCTTGAGCTTAGTGAAGGCTCTGTTACAGCTTTGATTGGTCCCAATGGTGCAGGAAAAACGACTACAATCAAGATGATTCTTGGTTTGCTAAAGCCAGATAAAGGCAGCGTGAAAGTTTTTGGACAAAACCCTTGGGACAACACGGCTATCCGCTCAATGATTGGTGTAGTTTACGAGAAAGCATTTTTTCCTGCGCATCAGAAAACGTTGGATTATCTGAAGAGAGTTTGCAGAATTTTTGGAGTGGATGAGTCTCGGGGTATGGAAGTTTTAAAGGCAGTGAATTTGGATGATGCGTATGATCGGGAGATTAGGGCTCTTTCGGCTGGTATGTTGCAGAAGTTTGCTATTGCGCATGCGTTAGTTCATAAGCCTAGATTGGTTGTGGCTGATGAGATGACGGCTAATCTTGATCCGCAGGCTAGAAGTGAGCTTTTGGATTTGGTTTTGCGGCTTCACCGTGATGAGAAGGTGGCGTTTTTGTTGTCTTCGCATATTCTTCCGGAGTTGAGCAGGGTGTGTGATTCTGTGGCGATTATTAACAAGGGTAAGGTTTGGGCGTTTGGAAAGTTGTCTGAGCTTTACGACAAGTATGCGATTGGAATCATTAGGGTGTCTACAGACAATCCTGAAGCGTTAGCGTCTGAAATTAACAAGTTGAAGTATGTTGAAGATTTGAGGACAGACATCAGAGGCATCTCGGTTAGGGTGGCTGAAGGAAACGAGGATGACCTTTATGAGGATATTCCAAAGTTGGCGAAGAGTGTAAAGGCTAAGGTTTTGGGTATAGAAACTGGAAGCGCTTCGCTAGAGGAGCTATATCGGTTAGCTGTTAGCGCAAAGCAAGGAGGTAACTAAGTTGGGAAAAGGTAAACCGTTTCTGGAAGTTTTGGCATCTGCAGTTCACGAGGATTACAGGTTCCCGTTTCTTGAACTCTTTGCGTTCTTGTATGCGTTAGGTACGTTTGTGTTTGCAAGTTTCGGAGTCACTATAACCGCTGCTGGAGGTGCAGCTCAAGTCGCGGCGTCCGCAAACGAGGTTGTAGTTTATGGTGCAGTTAGTTCGATTCTTAGTTTGCCTTTGTTTATTTTTATTATTCTTGTTTTCAAGAACATTGCCTATGGTTTGGGAAGCGACTTGGAAAAGGGAATAATCCAGACATACTTTTCGTATCCGCTTAAACGGTACACAATATTGACGGCTAAGCTTGTTTCAGCGTTGGGTGTTGCACTGCTTTTATTTTTGGGCATTCAGCTTTCTGGGCTTTACATTTTGGCTCCAGACCTTATAGTTCCCCAGTTGGGCACGGTGCTTTTGACTTATGCTGCAAGCCTGAGTTATCCTCTTCTTATCGCAGGTATCATGCTTTTGATGACTCTGAAGCTCAGAAGAGGCGGGATATCTCTTGTTGTTGGGTTAGTGCTGTATTTCTCTATTAGCATAGTTTCAGGTATAGCAACGGTTTTTGCAATATTTACTGAAAACCCAATATCTCTTCAGGTGATTTCTGCTATTTCTCCAAGTGTTGCTTTGCAGCAGTATTACGGAGGGCTTCTTGGAAGCTTTTGGGAAATAACTTTCTCTGAA
>PIXS01000040.1 GCA_003096255.1 Candidatus Bathyarchaeum sp.
AGTTTTAAGAACACGTCTTCAATGTTGCTGTCTCGTATGGAGGCACCTTTGAACAGGTTTTTTTCCAGAATCTTCGCCAAAACCCCTCTGGGCTTGTTTGCAAATAGCTGTATTTTGTCGCCAACTATGTCTATTCTGGCGTCTGGGAAAATCTTCTTCAAGCAGGTCATTGACTCTTCGCTGTTTATGACTTCCAGAACTTCTTGTCCCACATGTTTTTTCACAAGCTCGGCGGGTTTGCCTTTTTCAATGATTTTGCCCCTGTCCATAATTATTAGTCTGTCGCAGAGCTGGGCTGCTTCATCCATGTAGTGGGTAGTAAGTATGACTGTAACGCCCTGTTTTTGCAGGTCTTTGATTTTAGCCCAAATAAGGTGCCTTGCCTGTGGGTCTAAGCCTGTTGTTGGCTCATCCAAAATCAGTATCTGGGGGTCGTTCATCAATGCCCGTGCAAGAATCAGCCTGCGCCTCATACCGCCTGAAAGTTCTGTTATGGTAACGTCCCTTTTTTCTTCCAGTTGCATGAACTTGATGAGCTCTGCTGCTTTTGTTTGGGCTTTTTCTTTTGCAATATCAAAGTATCTGGCGTAAACCACAAGGTTCTGGAAAACCGTGAAATCTGGGTCTAAATTGTCTTCCTGAGGGGCTACTCCGATTATGCTTTTGATTTTTCTGCCCTGCTCTGAAACATTCATGCCTGCTAGGGTCAGTTTTCCTTGGGTTAACGGTGAAACGGTTTGGATCATTCTCATGGTAGTAGTTTTTCCTGCACCGTTTGGTCCCAAAAACCCGAAACTTTCGCCTTTAAAGATTTCAAAGTCTATACTGTCCACTGCCGTAAAACCGTCAAACTTTTTGGTTAGATTCTCTGCTTTGACTAAAACTTCATGCTCCATAAACGGCAGCCCCTTGCAGCGGCTCTAATTGATTTGAACTGTTTAGCATTTATAGTTCTTGGTTATTTTTATGGCTGTTTTTGTGTGAATTCTAGCCAGTAAGATGTGCTGTGCGAAAAAATTTCAGAAAAAACCTAGTTTTCAACATAGAACTACTATTAGGTTCCTAATATGCCGCACGAACATGTGAAACCTGTTGTTTGGATAAACGTCAATTAAGTCAACTTGAATACAACCGTGTCATAATCGGCATAGAACGGTGCACCTGCTGTTTCAATCAGATATTCGGTTAATTTGCTGACTGCTGTTTTGTCAAAAAATTGTTTATGAATAATTATGAACCGTGTATCAAGCTTTTCCAGTTCTTGTAAACTTGTTTGGGTACTGCTTTCATCAGTTAAAGACAAGAACACATCTGAAGGTATGGAAGCATTCTCACATAGAATGTCCGCAAGTTTAACAACTGGTATCTCATGCAGTTTTTGTTTTTGTTCCAGATTCGCTCTGGATAAATAGCCGTCAATTAACGGTTTTTCAGAGACCGTGCCGCAGTACATGTACCACCCAACTATCTGATAGTGGGCAGGCAAATCAAGAACCGAGAACGTGTTTTCCATGTCTCTTAGTTGATAGTAAAACTGTGGAACATACGGGTCATAACTGCTGGAATACGGGCTCATGTTGTATTCTGTTATAATCAAAGAAGACAGACCAACCACTAGAACCAGCGGTAAGACTTTGTACTTGCGTATGATGTCCACGTTTTCTATTATGTATTTCACGGCAAATGCTGCCAGCAACCCTAACCCTAGATATGTTAAGACAGCAAACCTCGCAGGGGCTTGGAATATTGTCCCCCCTGGAAGGTAACGAATCAGAAAACCCGGCAGAGGAACACTAACATCATATTGGGTGAAGGACGTGGTTCCCATTATCTTCAGCAATGGTCCTAAAGATAAAACAAGAAACGTCCCTGTTAACAGCAACCACAAAAGGTGCTTGAACTCTGGTTTTCTGTTTTTGAACCAAAAAAATATCAAAAGCCCAATAACCGTGTAGCCCAGATAGGCTCTGTTTTCTGAACCGCCCAAGTTTATGTTAAAACTGTGTTCTATGCTTGTGGTGTATTCCCCAAAAAAACAGTTGTCCGGTCCGGGCGTCAGAAAAGCGATTAAATCCACTGAATTGTCTATCTGGTTGTTAAGGGTCCTTTCTGCGTAGGTGTGTTTTCCAGTAACTGATTCATAGACCATAGGTATCGTTACGGGTGCAGATGCTAGCACAAAAATTGCTGGAATCAGGGCTAAACCGTAGATATGTTTTCTGCTGAAATGGATTTTTCTTTTCAGAAGTATGTCGTAGAATATGAAAAAAACTGTGAACACGAATAGCATAACTGTGTGATACCAGCTACCTAAAAATGTGGATATCAACAAAGAAAACGCTGCAAAAACCGCGTACTTCATGTTGCTTGTGTCCCTTAATTTGAACAGGAACAATATGTAGAAGGGTATGCCTGCTATCGAAATCAGATTTAGGTGCCCGAGCGTGTGACCAAGGTGGTACGGGCTAAACGTAAAAATTATGCCCGCTAGATATGAAGCGTATACGTTCTTTGTAAAATATTTTGCCAGTAAATATGCTCCGAATCCACCTAACACATATCCCAATATCACTGTGAAGTTATAGCTGAAAAATAAGCCAAGACCATCTTGAAACGGGATAGTAATAATGCCCGCTAATGGAACAAGAGAATGAAAAAACAGGGTGTGCCCATCTGGATAAAAAACGTGGTTCGTGAAATATGGATTTGTTCCCAGCTCAGTTGTAGAGTATTTGACCCACCACATGTCCCAGAGAAATTGGTATCCGTCTCCTCCGTCTCCGGGCATCTGGTTTGCAAAATCAAAGGGATAAGAATACAGCAACAAAATTGTGAGCATTAGATATGTCCATACAACAACCGTGTTTGTGAGTATACTGTTTTTGTGCTTTGCAAGAAAACTTTTAATTGAAATCATCTTGTCACCCCCTCCAAAAACTAGATTTTGACTATTTTTATCCTAAACGACGCGACATACGTCCCTCCGAGCATGCTGTTTCCGTGGACGTCTGAAACTATTTGAGGACCATACAACATTTGCTCATTGTTTTGGGTAGATGAAATGAACATAACTTTGAGGCATGACGACCCATGGTCAGTTGTTTCAACCCATCCTTCGCCTGAAACTTCCTTGCTTGTTGCACATTCAGAGTAAACTAATTCTTCCAAATTGCTTTTGTAAACATTAATTTCGTCTACTAATAACGTGCAATATCCACTGTTGCGGTTTGTTACCTGAAATTCAATCCCTTGAGTAACCTTTGTTGGAACCGTAAAAGTAAGGTTGAAGGTGTTGTAGATGTTCTCGTTTTTTACAGTTGACAAATCTATCAATGCATGTGCCAGACAATCTGTGGATTCTTTATTTTCGTTTACGCCAACACTTAATTCAGCAACATAGATCGGCAATAGTTCATCGGTTATTTTCAGTCTAAAAGTTGCCCGCAATTTTCTGTTGGCTAAACTTTCACCGTAACTGTCACTATACAAATATGGACCATAGAGCCAAGACTCAGTTTTTACTTCAGAGTCCATTTGAACAACTTTTTCATTTGAAGCATCTTGATCCTCAACTACGTACCATGATGGACCTTTTTGGGGCTTGTCTGAAGCTGGTTCCCAGAAAACTTGTTCTTGGGTTTCTAAATCATATAATGTAATGTCATCTATCACCAGGTTTACTTCTCTGTATCTTGAACATTTTATGCGAAATTCTAATCCCCCCTCAGTGGTTGAGGAAAAAAATGTCAAGTTAAACTCCTGAAACACATTCAAAGCATGAAAGTCTTCAATGTTGATGTTTTTCTTTGCAAGAATTTCCACACCTTCTTTTGTAGAAACATCAATACACACTATTTCTTTGGAGTTTTCCCCTGCAAAAAGTGGGTAT
>PIXS01000041.1 GCA_003096255.1 Candidatus Bathyarchaeum sp.
AACCCACCCTAAAACAAGGGCTGCAGCAACGACAAATGACAAAACTAACCAATGTGATTTAAGAGATGAAACGCTAAAGTTTGAAAGCTGAAACATTTTTGGCATATCGCATGTTCACCATAATTTCTCGGATGTTCTAACCTAGTTTCAAACAAGTATTTAGTTTTGATGAACCGCAAATACATACACAGAAAACTAAATACCAATTCATGGAAAGCTTACTCTTGTCTATGATTTTGTGGACTTTTACCATTACATGATTGATAGCCCTCTGATTCAATATTGTAGAAAACTGCAAAACGGGAACAAGCACCTTCAGTTAGTTATCGTGATTACGTGAATTCAGCGTATACAACAAAATTTAAAAAATCAATATGATAGTAATTGACTGGGCGATTTCTTTGGTGAGGAAAAACGAGCAAAAATTGCAGCTTCTGTATACTTTGATCAAAGGTGCCAGAAAAAGTGATAAGGAATTGTCCAAAATCACTGGAACCACAAGGTCAACCGTGACTCGAACAAGGAGACAACTGGAAATTGAAGGTTACATTAGAGAGTACACGGTTTTACCTGATTTCACAAAAATTGGTTATTCAATTTTGGCTTTTACATTTCTAACTTTGAAAACCTTAGAAACAGACTGGCGTGAAAAACAAATGGACTGGTTTAAACGGCACCCCTTTATACTATTCGCTGCAGACGGCGAGGGCCTGGCTACAAATATACTTATGACTTTGCATAAGGACTACACAGACTTTTCCGATTACATCAGCGGTTTAAGAGCAGACACATACGAGTTCTACGAAAACATAGAATTTTTCGTAGTAGATTTAGTAAAGAAAAAAAACACATATTTGCCATTTTCTTTGGCGCGGCTAGACCCCGATTTTATGGATGACTCAAATAAAACCTCTTAAGTTAACGTCTGAGGGGTGCGCACAAAACGTTCTTTTTACCTGAATAAACTAGGAATCCCCAGTTTTTCCTTTTTTTGATGTTTCACTTTCATTAATTGAATCAGTCATGTTTGAAAATTTTTTCAAAAATAGTGTGAAGTTGAATGCGCGATTTTGGTGCAAAAATTTGCTGAAATATGCGCATTTTTTGTAGAAAAATAATGTAAAAGTGACTTTTAGGATTAAAAAATAGGCTTTTTCGATACAAGGTATTAAATGTTTAGAATCAAATCAAAGATTTCAAAACTTAAAAATAGATGGTGATAAATAAATGAATAAAAAAAATTTAAAATCATGTGGAGTTTTTCTGCCTCTACTGATAATGGCGATGCTTGTTTATATGATTTCGCCAATCCACGCTCAGATAGCATTCCAAGGTCAAACGACGCATGGACTTGGTGAAACACAGTATCCCTGGACAAATGTTGCGTATGATCCAGCTGGTACAGCATATACGCCAAGCCCAGGTCCTCAGGCACCTCACTTATTATGGAAAACGAATACTGGCACTGCAAATGCACCTTTTGTATTTTCAGTTGCTAACGGTATGGTTTTCACAAAAAACGTGTTTGATGGAATCGTTTTTGCTCTAGATGCAGAAACTGGAGAAACCATATGGCAAACCGAAGTAGGTCGAGGCAAAAGCCCAGAAGCTGTCATTTATCATGATGGTCATATCTACACCGATGCAGAAGATTACAGCATTGTTCGCTTAGATGCCGTAACTGGCGCCCTAATTTGGAAGTACTACTTCCCGCGAGAACTTGTCTTGGCTACCAATGAAAACACTGGTTACCGCGTGAACTATCCCCTTGTTTGTGGTAATGACTTAATTTACGTTGGGGTTGGAGACACTCTATTTTGCCTACAAGATCAACACGATCATTGTTGTTGGGCAGATATGGTTGAGCCATTCGAAAGCGTAAAGGTATTATGGGCATACACTTTGCCAGAGGCATCATCGTATGGATGGGGTGGTTTTCACAGCCCTACGCTGTCTGATGATATGCTCTACTGTGGAGCCTTTACTGGTGAAGTATACTGTTTCAATGCCACAACTGGAGCTATCCTATGGACCTACACTGCACCCCAATCTGCTTTTGTAATGGTGGAACAGATCAGTCTATCTGACGGCTACGCTGTTGTACCTGTAAATGACCGCCTAGTATGCCTTGACGCGACCACTGGAGACTTAGTATGGGAAGCACTGCAGGGCACGCTTTCATCATCCGCAGCAGTTCATGATGGTAAAGTCTTTGTTTATGACAATACGTTTGACGGCTCCCCCAAAATGCTATACTGCTTAGACTTAACCACAGGAGACAATGTGTGGGAATTCGCACCAAGAAACAATACAGCGTCCTACTTCTACCCCACCGTCGCGGATGGCAATGTCTATATCACAGCTTCAACTGCCTCGGTCGACGCATCTAGCGGCGAACCCACCTATTACGCATGCGGTCAATGCTTAGATGAAGAAACAGGCACACTAAAATGGGAAGTCGAAATGGACACTGGTCCTTATAAACAAGGATATGGGGCCTGTATTGGCGCTACAGCAATCGCGGATGGCAAATGGTACATACACAATGGAGCTAACGGCTACGTGTACTGTTTTGGTGCAGGTCCAACAGATGTTTCGTTGTCTGTAACTGCTTCATCTTTAGACCTTGGAACCGAGAACATCATTTACGGTACCCTCTTAGACGAGTCTCCTGCGAGTCTAGGTGCTCCTATTTCTGGTGTTTCAGTAGACTTGTATGCGGGCACTACTAAAATTGCTACAGTTACCACTGACGCTACTGGAATGTTCTCTACTACTTGGGAACCGTCAACTGAAGGAGTTTACGACCTCTACGCATGCTACGCTGGAAGCGACTCTTATGTATCATCAACTAGCAGCACAACCCTTGTTCATGTTGGACCTGAAGCAACAGCAACACAACCAAGCGAACAACAGCCAACAGAATCTACAGAAGAAGCTCCACTCATCAGCGCAGAACTAGCCCTAATAATAGCCGTTGTAGCAGTTTGCGTCAATAGCGCAGTAACCTACTTGGCGTTAAGAAAAAGGAAATGAACAAAATTTCCTTCCCTTTCTTTTTTTTGAAGATTTGTCAAAATTTACAGGCGCCCAGATGGAATTAAGAGATGTTTGAAATGATTGGTAATTATGCAATCAAAGAAATCAAACGGCGCAAGCTCCGCAGTACCGCTTCCATAATTGGGTATGTAATTGCGGTTACATTCTTAATAATCGCTGTCACGTTTGCACAAAGCTATAACGTTGAAGCCACTACGCAATTGAACCAAATCGGAACTCATTTTGTGGTCTATACTCCTGAGTCAATAATCTGCCCATGCCACTTTGCGATAGATGTGGGACCTTTCTTCAAGTCAGCGTATACATATACTTTCAACTCAGACATAGTTGAAACAGTCGCTACTTTACCCGGCATAGT
>PIXS01000042.1 GCA_003096255.1 Candidatus Bathyarchaeum sp.
TCGTTAGGTTGCTGATTTATCCATAATTCCCGGTACTCTCGAAATTGCTGTCCAGTAATTTTGCCTTTTGATTGCAGCTCACTTAGCAGTTTTAAGAACTCCCTAAGCTTTACCTGTGCTTCAGTTTCTGTGCCACTCATTTGTTTGTCCTCTTGTTTTGGATGCTAATATCTTCTGTTTAGTAACGGATAAGCATTTTTAGAAACGAGTAAAAGGGTGTTAGCTTAGGGGACAAATTGTTTGTCATTTATCAGTAAGAATTACCCTGTATTAGACAAGCAGTAACTTTGGCTGGTGGAAAAAATGGAGACCCTGTATAAAGCAGCAACACGAAACGATGTAAGCCCTTACAAAGCAATTTGCCAAACCTTGATTACTAAAACACAAGTTGAAAACGATTATAACTCGTTAAGAATTCTATTTATTGACAATAGTTCCCTTGTTGAGCCTTTTCAAAAAGAAATCAGCCAAGCAATCGGTATATGTTTTCAGGGTGGTTTGCCAACTCAGACTCATGCATACGCGTCCCAACACGGTAAAGGTGCCTTAGTGATTAACACCACTGGTCTGGGGCGTAAAACATTGGAAAATTGTGAGTTCATTATTTTGGAAGAATTTTGTCGTTTGCTTGATTACGCCGCTGCTGATTTTACTCAAAATGAGCAACTTGATTTCCATAACGAGTTTAGCAGATACGTTGATTCTCGTTTTGCGTCTGAAATAGCTGAGAAACTAGATAAAAAGTACAATCAGTATTATGTAAACAAATTTGTGCTATCTTTTGATGTGGAAAAATGGATTCAATTCAAGGCTGGCTATTACGGTGCAAGCTTTAGAGCCAAGTTAAATCGCCGTTTTTCAGAAATTAGGGCAACACGACCGCCTAAACATTGCCTTGCTATTATTACGTCAGAAATTCTGGGGATGCTCAGTTTTGTTCATGCTGTAGACAGTTTTTTAGTTTATGCAAAACTGCCCGAGATACAGTTACAACAACTAACTGAAAGTAAAAACAATACTCTCAAAACAGTGAAATTTGCAGAGCAAAATGCTAAAGCCATTGTTACCACCTACCCAGATGTCGTTGATTACTTCAGACAAAGTGACTTTGTCTCTAAGAATAATTTCTTTATTAGGACCAGGCAGCTTTTCGTTTTTCTTCACTTATTTGGGTAGCGGGTGCATTGGAACTGACAAAAATTGTGGTGCGGACCTGCTGTTTTTCAATCCAGAGGCGTGTAGCCTTGGGGGTTAGGTGGGAGAAATACATCCGCAACATACCGCCACACACCCCGCTTAATTCAACATAGCGTCTATGTTGCGTCTGCAAGAAATGTTCTCTGCCACATGGCGTCGCCGAACTAGAAACATAGCGGCAGCAACCAAAACTGTGACTACCACTACCACAATTAATACGGAGAAGGCAGGGGTAGCCGGCTGCTGGTTCCCAGAGGCAGAAGACGTTGATGAACTCGCAGTCGGGCTCGACGAAATAGTATCATATCCAATAGGAAGGTACTGCTCATTTACGCTCGTTGTTGCTCCATCAGAGCGAATGTAGCCCCCGATGACATACAAAGTATCATTCACAACCACAACTCCCATATCTACCCTAGCTGTCAGCATAGCTGTAGCCGTCATCCAATTGCCAGTTTTAGGGTCATAGGCTTGATTCAAAGAACCTCCTAAAACGTAAACCCTGACAGGAGCGTTAACGCCTATTGTAGCTCCGACTCCACCAGTATCCACAGCAATAGGGTTATCGTTGCCCTGAGTGATATTGTTGGTTTCAGGGTCATAGGTCATAATTTGCTGGACTATGTCACCGTATTGTGGGCTCGATCTGGGATATGTGACCTCATGCGCATAGGTAGCTACAATTTTATTATCGGTAACTGCAGTGTATCTTGGCATCGGAAGGTTATCTCTTTCAGCCCAAGTACCGTTAACTGGGTCATACACATAGATATCAGGTGAATTAACAACGTATATTTTTCCACATATCACTTGCGCGGACATGTACATTCCACCGCCTTTAGGCATGGGTGGTTTTATTTCCCAAGTGTCAGTGAGGCTATCATAAACTTCTACAGCGTTAGTACTGTTAACGACATAAAACCCGCTACGCTCATCAATCAACTGCTCGCCAACGACTCCGCCAAAACAGTAAATCTTGCCCTGATACGTAGCTATCGCAAAAAAAGCCCTTGCCGTCGGCATAGACGCTTTATAGATCCACGCATCTGAAGTCATATTATATTGTTCATTTGTTCCCACTACCGCTTTGATAAAATCGCCGCCAGACTGGGTACCGCCTATGGCATAGATACAGCCATTTGCTGCTATAACCCCTAAACCGCTTCTTGCTTGCTGCATCGGTGCTTTAGTGATCCATGAATCTTCAGTTACAGATGCCTGAATAAAAGCTGGTGTAAAAACCATTGCAACCATAAAGAAAATAAAAAGTAGAGCAAAAATTCGCTTCATCCTTGCTCACTTAATCTAGATTAGCCGTTCTTTATAGCGTTTACCCGCGCTCGTTTTCAGCCGCAAGGGTTGCGTGGGAAAAACGCGTGTCAACATGGTGCCACACCACACCGCGGCGTTTTCAACATAGACTCATGTTGGCATGTGAAGGAAAAGTCTGCTGCCACACCACGTCTACAAATGAAAAGCAGCCTGAATCAAAAAAGCAAACAGCGTCAACGTCTATCTTGTGGTGCCGTAGAAACTGCCACACCCACATAAAGAGACAAAACAAAACAACGAAGAGAAACTATGCTGTTAATGCAGCGCTAAACTCAAAGTTAGGACAAAAAGGACAAACAGCGTAATCGCCACATACTTCCAGTTCTTTTCCCAACCAAAATAGATAGCCGAAGTTATGCCTCGAATGTAGGGCGTCAGAAACAAAACTATGATGCCAACGGTCATGAATGCGATGGCGTTTTCAGCTACGAAAAGATTCTGCAACCGCTCAACCACGAAGGCAAAAAAGTTCTCACCCTGAATGTAAACAGCTGGATTGCTAGACACGTTTACATCGCCGTAAACGCCAAAATACAAAGCGATACCTACAGCCTCAAGCACCACACTCACAACCACGCCAACGATAAGCAGGATGCTGATGACGGTTTCCAGCTTTGACTCCTTCGCTTCGTTGGTCATAGGGCGGTTACTCCTTTGTAGAGCATTTGAATAATCATCGCGGTGACGATTATCATGAAGAGGATTTTGAGGTACTTGTCATTGAAGCGGCATAGCAACCGTCCGCCAACGACTGCGCCGACTGTGACGCCCACAGCCATCGGAGCCATCAACGTCA
>PIXS01000043.1 GCA_003096255.1 Candidatus Bathyarchaeum sp.
CCAGAAAACTGGAAATTTTTGAGCCAAGAGAGAAGGGAAAAGTGAAGCTGGTTACGTGTGGTCCCTCCATTTATCAGCTGCCCCACATAGGGAACTATCGCACGTTTGTTTTTGAGGACATTCTCCAACGTTACCTAGAATATCTCGGCTACAGAGTCGAGAGATTACTTAACATCACTGACGTAGAAGACAAAGCTTTAGCCGAAGCAAAGAATAGAAACATGACCCTAAAAGAACTGACAGATGGCAACATCAAAACATTCATCAGTGAACTGAAAAAACTGAAAGTCAAGATTCCTGATCACCTGCAGCGTTCTTCCCTTGTTATTGACGAAGCCGCAGACCTGATAGAACGTCTGCTAAAGGAAGGTTATGCGTACTGGCACACTTACCGCGGACGAAAAAACGTGTACTTTGACCCCCTAAAGTTTGAGGGATTCGGCAAACTCTACGGCTTGGACATGACCAAATGGCCTAAAAAAAAGCGGCGCTTCCACAGGGACACATACTCTAGTGACCGATGGAACAGAGGCGACTTCATTCTGTGGCATGGCTACAAAAAAGGCGACAAAGTTTACTGGGACACAAAAATTGGCAAAGGCAGACCATCATGGAACATTCAAGACCAAGCTATGCTACTGAAAACCTTTGGACTAGAAGCAGACGTTTGGTGCAGCGGAATCGACAGCACCCACAGGCATCACGATTACATAATCGCCACAATTGAAGCCATCACAGGCAAACCCATCGCCAGCTACTGGCTCCATGGGGCGCACCTAATTTTTGAGGGCGAAAAGATGTCTAAACGTAAAGGTAACATCAAATACCCATATGACCTGCTGGAAACAGAGTGTGTATGGAACCACATTCGCTTCTTCTTCATTTACGGTCATTACAGACGAAAACTAGATTTCACATTTCCAGCATACAGCAAAGAATGCAAGTTACTCCAAAGTTTCAGGAAGATGACAAAGAAGCTCAGCGTTAATGATGGGGTGGAACAGAAATCTGGCGCCCAAGCAAAGAAGCTGGTCAACCAGATAACTGCAGGCTTTGAAGAGAACATGAACAATGACCTGCATGTTAAGGCTGCCTTCGATTCAGTGTACAAAACTGTTTCAAATCTGGTAAAACTCAAAGAAAAACAGCAATTAAGTATGGAGGACGCAAAAGAGGCTTTAGCTAAACTCAAAGCCATCGATTATGTGTTGCAGGCAATCTTCTAGACAGGGGGAGCTTTGATGTGGCGAAAAAGAAAGAAAGAATAATCTTTCACGTTGACATGGACCACTTTTTTACTGCAGTAGAGGAAAGAGAACGCCCCGAAATCAAGGGCAAACCCGTTGTTGTAGGAGCACCCCCAAAAGAAGGCACAGGAAGAGGCGTAGTCAGCACCAGCAACTATGAAGCACGGAAGTATGGCGTCAAATCAGGCATTCCAATAGCAAGAGCATGGCGCCTATGTCCCCATGCCGTTTATCTGCCCGTCAACTACAGGCTTTACAAAGAAGTTTCTGCCGAAATCATGACCATCCTAAGAAGTTACGCCGACAAGTTTGAGGGCTGGGGTTTCGATGAAGCATTCTTGGATGTGACGCAACGAACAAAAGGAGACTACCAAGAAGCAGAGAAGCTGGCACAGAAAATCAAAAAACACATCCACAAAAAGGAAGCCCTGACTTGCTCCATAGGGGTTGGACCAAACAAGCTTGTGGCAAAAATTGGCAGCGACTTCAAGAAGCCTGACGGCTTAACAATTGTCAGAGCCGAAGAAGCGAAGGCGTTTCTGGCGCCTCTAAGGGTTCGTAGGCTTTTGTGGGTTGGCAAAAAAACTGAGGGCAGACTCAACAGCATGGGAATCAAAACCATTGGCGATTTGGCGTCTTATGATGCATCTGTTTTGGTGGAAAAGTTTGGTGTTGCAGGCACTCAGTTGTATCTTTCGGCGCAGGGAATCGACAACAGTGAAGTTCAAGAACGGTGGGAAAGAAAGTCCATGAGCCGAGAAATAACTTTTGAAGAGGACACAGCAGACCCAGAGCTTATCTTTGATACGTTGGATGCTATTTCAGAAGATTTGCATCGGGAACTTGTGGCTTCCAACTTCACATTCAAGACAACTACAATCAAGATAAGGTATGAGAACTTTGAAACCCACACCCACGGCAAGACCCTGCGCTTCTTCACAGACAGGCTAAGGGACATTCAGAAGAGTTCTAGAGGGCTTGTGCTGGATTATTTGCGGTCTGACCGGAAAGTCCGTTTAATTGGTGTTAGGCTTTCGAACCTGCTTTCTACTGAACAGCAGACAAGATTGGCTGATTGAATGTTTGTTCTCAAGTTTTATATCATAAGAGCTTCTATTGAATGAATGACAGGTGGGAGCAGGTTTTGAGTGAGAGCTGGATGCGAGTTTCTGAGAGGATAATTGAGCAACTGAAGCAGCTTGAAGACACTAAGGACAAGGACCGTTTAGAGATGGTGAGGTCCCTACGTTTTGTGTTGGGCGTGCTACAGAGAAGTTTGGTGGGCTGGACTCAGTGGGTAGGCAACCCTGACATCATGACCATGTTTTCAGAGGATGACTTGAAGAACATGACCAAGAAGTTAGCCGAATTCACTCGTTCATTTATTGAGTATGACATGAAGATGACTTGGTTAGGAGCTAAGAAGGGATTAAAGGCTCCAAAAAAGGCTGTAAAGAAACCAAAGGAAGACAGAACTGAACGTTTTTATGTCTGAAGACAACAATGCACTTTTCTCTAATTGATAATCTTAATATGTTGAAAAGTAAAATCCCTCTAGAGGAAGAAAAGTTTGCCAAACCCTGAGATTAGTTTGAACCTTTCTGCTCTTGCCCTTGTTCATAAACTTGCTTCTAACTCTGAAAAATATGGTGTTATCGTGGATAAATCGTCTTCAGGTGCAACTATTGTTGACGCAGGAATCAAAGCAAGGGGCGGATTTTTAGCGGGACAGATGGTAACCGAAATATGCTTGGGTGGTTATGGGCAAACAAAAATTCTTCCAATGCAATACGGTGATGCCGTTTTTCCGTCTATATATGTACAGACAGATTATCCAGCATTGTCAACTTTAGCTTCTCAGTTTGCTGGATGGAGAATAAAAGTTGAAAAATATTCAGCTATTGGGTCTGGACCGGCAAGGGCTATTGCGCTTAAACCAAAAAAGCTTTACAGAAAGCTCAATTACCAAGAGAACTCAGAATCTGCTGTTCTTGTTTTAGAGACAAATGAAAAACCTCCTGAGGAAGTTATTCAAAAAATATCAGAACAATGTAACATTTTACCTAACAAATTATTCTTAGTTTTAGTTCCAACGTCGTGTCTAGCTGGTTCAACACAAGTTTCTGGTAGGATAGTTGAAACTGGGCTACATAAGTTGGAGAAATTGGGTCTTGACCCTAACGTTGTTGAGCATGCATGGGGTTATGCACCGATTATTCCACTTCATCCACAATTTGATGAGGCAATGGGTAGAACCAATGACGCGATTCTCTATGGAGGAACGGCCTATTTTATTGTTGATTACGAAAGAGACGATGAGCTTGAAGAAATTGTCAAGCGAGCCCCTTCTTCAGCCTCAAGATTCCTTCAAGAAGCCAAAGCATTAGCGAAGAAAAGCCCTCGATTCCTTGAAATATTCAAAGAAGCGGGTTTTGATTTTTATGAAATTGATCCGGATATTTTTGCTCCTGCCAGAATTATTGTAAATAATTTAAGGTCTGGTAAACTATTTCGAGCAGGAAGTTTGGAAGTTGATGTTCTCAAAAGTTCTTTTGGCATTTTAGATTGAATAAGAAAATGCTTAATTGCAAAAAAGCTAGAATATGAAAAGGTAATATGTTGTCCATTAACTATGACAACATATTACCTTTTCATATTCTAGATTTTTTTCAATTAA
>PIXS01000044.1 GCA_003096255.1 Candidatus Bathyarchaeum sp.
AAACGGGGCGATAAACATTGAGCGACGATAAAACCTTGGCAGTAAACCTTGACAATGTTTCAAAAAGTTTTGGAACCGTAAAAGCAGTAACAAACCTGAACCTACAAATCAACACAGGAACAGTTTTTGGGTTTCTAGGACCCAACGGTTCAGGCAAATCAACAACCATGAAAATGATAATGGGCTTGCTAAAATCAGACTCAGGAAACCTAACCGTTTACGGCATCGACGTAACAGCAAACCCATGGGACGCCAAAAAAATCGTAGGATACGTCCCCGAAAGCCCCAGACTCTACGACTTTCTTACAGGATTAGAATACCTAGACTTCATAGCCGACGTCTACGGGTTAGAACCTGCAACCAAAAAAGCCAGAATAGACGAATACCTAGCAGCTTTTGATTTAGAAAACCGCGAAAACGAGATGATAAGCGGATACTCCCACGGTATGCAACAAAAAATCGCAATAATTGCTGCCTTACTCCATAAACCCAAACTTTTAATCCTTGACGAACCCCTCAGCGGATTAGACCCTAAATCTGCCCGAATAGTAAAAGACTTAATTCACAAATTAGCAAACGAAGGCGTAACAACAATTCTAAGCACCCATGTGCTCGAAATAGCTGATGCTGTCTGTGACAAAATCGCAATACTCTACAATGGAAACAAAATAGCAGAAGGCAAACCCGCAGAACTGCGAAAAGAGGCTAAAATGCCTGACTCAACCCTTGAAGATATCTTCTTGAAGCTAACTGGCACAAATGACATCAAAGATATAGTTCAAGCCCTTGGAAAATGAAGTGCTAAACCATGAACTTTAAACTAATTTTGCATTTTGCAAAAATCTTGGCGCTTTCTTCGGTAAGAGCAAAAAGAACCACAGACACTGTTCCAACTGGGTTTGCAAAATCTCCAAAAATAAACCTGATTGTCGGTGCAGCCGCTTTTCCGATTACAGCTTTCTTGGTGATCAATTTTGTTGGAGCCTTTCTTGAAGGATTAAATCCAAGCATATTCATGGTGCAAATAGCCATTTTTATCCCATCTTTGATGACGTTAATGTCGATAATGTATGGCTTGCTTTTCGAGTTCAGTCAATCTTCTTCTGTTGGCTCCTCAGATGTTATTAACTGGCTTCCCATTCATGCTGTAGACTTTGTTTTAGCTTCAGTACTCTCGATGCTGTATTTCATGGCGCCCTTACTTGGAATAGTTTTTGGAGCCAGCTTAGGCTTAGCTTTATCCACCAACATGCTGGACGTTGGATTAATCACTTTAGCCATTGGCACACTGGGACTGTTTTTAGGAGCTTTTATTCTAGAAATTATTCGAGCAATAACAAACCGTGTATCTTCTTCTGTATACAAGCGCACTGGAAGAACCGCAGTAGTTGTGCGAATGATTGTGTTCGTTTTAATGTTTGTTGTTTTCATGCTGGTTTCTAATGTCAATTTCCTGTTTTCCATACTTGAACAATTTGTAGGCGGCGTAGAATCAGCGTGGTTTTTGCCTATACTTTGGCCTTCATTAACCGTAACAAGTTATTTGACAACACAAACAATACAAACAGTAATCTATGCATTACTTAGCACTATTTTCACCGTTTTTCTTCTGTGGACCAGCGTAGAACTCAGACAAAAATACTGGGTCCCCGCACCCTTCGCTATCAAAATCGCTTCCTCAAAGCCTTACACTCCTAAACTGGGTCTTCTTGGGCGTTTTGGTTTCACCAGCGCTGAAGCCGCATTACTAAAAAAGGATTTACGAGGATTAACACGGCGCAAAGAGATGATGGTTTGGATTGCTATTCCTCTGGGGATAAGCATTATCTCACTGTTTTCGTCCCAGAACGTGTTAGCAAGCGCAACATCAACAATAGACCGATTAGCCATTTTTTGGGGTCCCTTAATTGGTGTGTTTATGTTTGCTTTTTATCTGTCCTTAACAAGTATCGGACAAGAAGGAAGCGCATTTCTAAATCTGCGTATTGTTCCCCTTAAAGAAAAAGAAGTAATCAAAGCTAAGCTTTCAACTGCTTTAGTTCCTGCATTACTTGGAATTGTTATCATCACTGTTTTGATGCAAGTAATGATTCAACTGCGCTTTGAAGCCCTCCTGTCCATAGCCGTTACCCTATTTGCCGTGATCTTTGAATGCACCTTTGTTGGTTTGGCTCTGGGTAGTCGTTATCCTGACTTCACCGAAGTTCCAAGAGCACGTTTTGTTGACCAGAAAGGTGTATGGTTAGGAATGCTCGTAATTGCTGCTTGTGTATTAGTCACATTTGCTCCTCTTTTCCTGTACGCTTTCTCTATCGTGGGCTCTTTTCCATTACTTGTGGCTCCCCTTTTATCTGCTGTTACATGTATTCTTGTATGCTATGCGAGTTATCGAGCAACTGTCAACAGTTTAAGCAAACTTTCAGTTCAAATGTGATTATTTTTTTTCATTTCCATGGCTTAATTTTACTTCAATTTTGTACCATGATGTGCTTGTTAAGTTTTTTAACTGACTTATTTACTGTAGTTTATTTTCAGAAAAACATCAATAATTCTATCACCGTTAAAAAAAACTATTTTTGAGTTTACAGGTCGTTTTTTAGGCGTTTTCGAAAGGTAAATAAGCATCAAAATGAGTGAATATTTCCAAATTGAGACTGAGGTAGCTTAAATTGGCTAAGAAAGGCTTATTTGTTAAAGCAAAAGAACTGAAAACAGATGTTGCTGTAGTAAAAGATCTTGAAATGTCTATCGGCAAAATTGTCGATGACTCTTGGGACGAACCTATGGGTCCCACACCAATGCCCCACATATCGACGTTAAGAGATTGGGATATGAAACTTCTCAATAAATACAAACCTTTTTACATGCCCGACTGTGACCTTTGCTGTCTCTGCACTTACGGCAAATGTGACTTGACGGCAGGAAAGCGCGGAGCATGTGGCTTAACCATTGCTGATCAATCTTCTCGTATAGTACTTATTGCTTGTAGCATCGGTGCTGCAACTCACATCGCACACGCACGACACGTGGTTGACCACTTGATCGAAAAATATGGTGCGAAACATCCGCTTAATATAGGTGGCTTAAATGTTGATGTTGAGGCTCCAGTAACTCGACTTGTTACTGGAATAAAGCCAGAAACACTTGCAGATTTAGACGAAGTTTTGACTTATTGTGAAACACAAGTCACTCACACACTATCCGCGGCTCACACCGGTCAAGAATCTTGTAACTTGGACTTTGAATCGAAAGCATTGCACGCTGGCAGAGCAGACCAAGTTGGTATGGAAGTTGCGGATTTGGCTCAAGTCTCAGTTTTTGATTTTCCTCGAGCTGATCCTGATGCTCCTCTAATCGAAATGGGATTGGGAACAATCGACAAAGAAAAGCCTGTCATTTGTTGTATAGGTCACAACGTTGTTCCTTCTGTTGGAATCATCGATTACATGAAAGAAAACAAGCTTGATAACAGATTGGAAGTTGTAGGTCTATGTTGTACTGCGATCGATAATTCCAGATACTTTGATCGCGCAAAAATCGTTGGCCCAATTTCATGGGAGTTGCGAGTCATACGAAGTGGTCTTGTTGACGTATTGGTTTTGGATGAGCAATGTGTCAGAACAGATTGTTCACTAGAAGCCGAACGTATCAATGCACCAGTTATCGCTGCCTCAGAAAAGAACTGTATCGGCTACAAAGACCGAACAAAAGACCCAGTTGACGAGATAGTCAAAGACTTGGTGAGCAGAAAAGTTCCTGGAGTCTTAATTTTAGACCCAGAAAAAGTTGGTGAGGTTGCAGTTAGAGTCGCACAGAAAGTAGCGCCAATGCGCAAGAAAATGCACGCCTTGCCATCTACTGAAGAAATTGTTAAGCTAGCGAAAACCTGTCGTCACTGCAACTTATGTCAAAGAAGTTGTCCACAAGACCTCAAAATCCCTGCCGCTATTACAGCAGCCGCTGAAGGTAACCTCAAACCTCTAACCGACCTTTATGAAGAGTGCATTGGATGTGGGCGATGCGAAGAAGCTTGTCCAGTTAAACTCAAAATCCACAGCTTCATAATAAAAGCTGGTCAGAAGTTCATGATTGAAGAAACAAACTTCTGTCGTGCAGGTAGAGGAGCAGTTCAAGACATCGAAATCAGATCTGCTGGTGGTCCAATTGTACTCGGTGAAATCCCTGGAATCTTAGCCGCTGTAGGTTGTGCTAACTATCCACACGGTGGAAAAGACGTTTACGAAATCTGTCGCGAGTTTGCTAAACGCCGATTTATCGTAATGACTAGTGGCTGTTCAGCTATGTCTGCTGGTTCATACAGAAACGAAGAAGGACAAACACTCTATGAAGAATTCCCTGGCTCTTTCGAGGCTGGCGGCGTGCTTAATGTTGGCTCTTGCGTTTCTAACCCTCACATCGCAGGTGCAGCAATCAAAGTTGCCAACATCTTTGCTAAACGAAACCTTAGAGTCAACTACGAGGAAATCGCAGACTACATCCACAACCGAGTTGGCGCAGTCGGATTAGCTTGGGGGGCATACTCACAGAAAGCAGCATCTATCGCAGCTGGCTTCTGGAGTCTAGGCATTCCTGTTCTTGTAGGTCCGCACGGAAGCAAATACAGGCGCATGCTTATGGGCAGGTCTGATAAGCCAGAAAACTGGGAAGTCTATGATGCCCGCACAGGAGAAACAGTCAACGTTGGGCCAGCACCTGAGCATTTGTTCCAAACGGTTGAAACCCCGCAAGAAGCCATGGTCTCTATAGCAA
>PIXS01000045.1 GCA_003096255.1 Candidatus Bathyarchaeum sp.
AATCTCAAGACCAACCAGGCGAGTCGATGCATGTTTCACCCGTTCACGATCTAATGGGCTTATTCTAGCCTTCGCTTGAACTTTAATGATGTCAAAGCCTAACAAGTACTTCTCAGTGATTACACGACCTAGCAAAGTTGAGGGCGTAACCACGGCAGTCTGGAGGGTTCGCTCTACATTATATTTTGGATTGATAACAAGTGTTCCATCAGCGGTTTCGCTAACAGAAACGACGGCTCCACGGTCAAGCCCGTTTCGTTCAGCCCAATCTTTAGGTAGACACACAAAAAAGGTTCCGCCACTAGTTCTTTGAATCTTGCGAAGATCCATCTCTGAAACCTCAAGCAATCTATTGAATATGTTTAAAACAAAACGAATTATTAAGAGTTAACTAGAAAATATCTGAAGAATACACGAATATACTAACAGATATAGACATGCCAAGAAAAAGAAAAGCTGTTTTGTTCAGAGTAAAGAACAGAATTAATAGGATACGAAGCACATATTACCGTTTCAACAGAGGGAATCAAACGAGGCTAAAAGTATGAGTGAAGGCGAAAGGCTACAGAAAGCCGTTTCCTTCACAATATCATCAGGGTATCAATTGGACAAAGAGGCCTTCGAATTCTTGAATGTAGCGGCTAAAACAGAGGATCCGCTCTATTTAATGGAAGAAGCTGTAAGGAAAATCAGAGATTTGTCTCAAAAACCTCTGTTTATAGACCGAAGTTTTCTGGAGGCCATGAAAAAAGAGCCTTGTGTTGCGGAAGAGAAGCCGCTTCAAGTCAATTCAGCAGTAACCACGTCAAAGAAGAGTTTTAGACCGTATGCTAAAGATGTTGAAGATGACGTGAAAGTTCTTGTTGATCCGACAAAGCAAGTATGCACAACAGGCTCCCTTAACGAGTATCTGGAATACTTTCAAGACAGGTTTGAAAGGTTAAAGAAGATTCTTAGAAGGAGAATGGATGTAAAAAATGCCGTGCCCATATCTGTTGCGTTAAAGGCGCCGACCAAATCGAAAGTTAACATTATTGGCATGGTTACGGAAAAAATAGAATCAAAAGAAAGACTCTTCGTGAAAATCGAGGACCTGGAAGCAACTGCAACTGTGCTCGTTTCTCCGAACTTGGAAAAAGAAATTATAGAAAAATCCCGTTCTCTACTTTTAGACCAAGTCGTTTGTGTAAACGCAGTAAAAGGGAACAACGACCTATTTATCGCAAAAGACTTCATATTGCCAGAGGCGCCCCAAAAGACTCCCCACAAAGCCTCAGTTCCAGTTTATGCAGCCTTAATGTCGGACATTCATGTGGGAAGCAACAAGTTTATGGAAAAAGAATTCAACCGTTTTTTGCGCTGGATAAAAGGAGAAAACGGCAACGAAAAGCTGAGGGAACTAGCAGGGCACATCAAATATTTGGTTGTAGCAGGAGACATCGTAGACGGGATAGGAATCTACCCAGGGCAACTGGAAGAGCTGACAATAACAGACATTTATGAACAGTACAGGGAAGCGGCAAAACTCTTCGAGCAGATTCCTGAGCATATCGAAGTAATAGTCATTCCCGGAAACCATGACGCATCCAGAAAGGCGTTACCACAACCAGCAATACCCAAAGACTATGCCGAACCGCTACATGAAGCACGAAAAATATACTCGCTTGGAAACCCGTCAACAGTCAGCCTACACGGAGTAGAACTGCTTGCATTCCACGGACGGAGCCTAGACGACATCGCAGCGGTTGCCCCAAACGTCAGCTTTGACACTCCAGACAAATCTATGAAACTTATGTTGCAGAGCAGGCACCTTGCGCCCATTTACGGAGAAAGAACGCCTATTGCACCAGAAAAAAGGGACTTTATGGTGATAGAGAGAACGCCCGACATCTTCCACGCCGGACACGTTCATGTGCTAAAATGTAACAGATACAGGGGAACGCTTATCGTGAACTCAGGAGCATGGCAAGAGCAAACAGACTTCCAACAAAAAATGGGGCTTACTCCCACCCCAGGAATCGTGCCACTAGTAAACCTCCAGACATCCATGATTTCAACACTAGATTTCACGGAACCCTGGTGATCCAGTAAATTTGGTCTTATTTGACTCCGAAACAGTTAGGAACATAAGCTAACAGGTCCCGGAAACGGTCACTGTTAGTGAACACGCTCCTGACAAGGCTTCGACCTATTCCTAAGCGGATCTTTTTTGTGCGCCCATGTCGACCCATGCTCACAACTCGCGCGTTTAAAAGTCCCACCATATCTAACTCGCTGATTAAGCCACTTACACGTCTCTGAGTCAGCGGCGAGAGCCCAGACTGATCACACAGTTCACAGTATATTCCATAGATGTCCCCAGTGACCGAGTAGTTGAGTTTTGTTTTACCCAAAAGATAGACACTACACAAGACTAGCTTGGAGTGCACGGGAAGGTTCTCTAAAACCTCCACAATCCGATCGTGTTCTACTCGTTTCTCTGCCTCGCGTACATGTTCTTCGCTAACACTGGTTGAACCCTCCCGTTCTGCGAGTTCGCCTGCAACGCGAAGGAGGTCTAAAGCTCGTCTCGCATCACCATGCTCTGCGGCAGCCAAGGCAGCACACAAAGCCACAGCACTATCCAAGAGAGCTCCTTCGGAAAAAGCGATCTTAGCACGTCTCCAGAGTATGTCTTGAAGTTCAGCCGCGTCGTAGGGTCTGAAAACTATCTCTTCCTCGCTTAAGGAGCTGAGAACCCTTGGGTCCAGAAACTCTTTGAATCGGAGATCGTTTGAGATTCCTATTATAGATGTTCGTCCGTGACGAAGAGTCTCATTAACTCTGGTTAATTCATAAAGGAGGGTGTCGCCACGAGTTTTTATCAAAGCATCAATCTCGTCAAGAACAACGATAAAGATTTTTCTTTGCAGGTCTAAGCCCTCTTTGAAGCGGTCAAAAACCTCTCCAACAGCCAAGCCTGTGAAAGGAACCTTCACGTCTAAAGCGTCACACAAGCTTGAGAGACCCCTGTATTCAGTGCCTGCCAAACGGCAGTTCACATAACAAACCCCAACAGACGCCCCCAGTTCATGTGCTTTAGAGGAAAGTTTGTTCAAAACATATTTTGTGACTGCTGTTTTTCCTGTTCCAGTTTTTCCGTAAATAAAAGCATTAGAACAAGGAGAACACCGCAAGACCGGCGCCACGATTCCGCCTAAACAATGAATTTGTTCATCGCGGTGCGGCAGCTTGTTGGGGATATAATCATGACGTAATACTTCGCGGTCTTTGAAAATGTGGGTATTACTCAGAAAACGGTTGAAAACATCTTCAAGAGTATCAATTTCGGTCAGTCTCGTAATCTCCTCTATTAGACAGCGAAAGTATTGCCTCGATTGCGTTTCCAGTAGATAAAAAC
>PIXS01000046.1 GCA_003096255.1 Candidatus Bathyarchaeum sp.
CCTGCCACAACAACCAGCCCCTTGCCTTCAACATCCATGACTAGGGATTGATCATCAATCATCATGTCATCAACGAAGCTTCCTTTGTGGACAGTCCAGAAGCCTCTAACGCTTTCAAACTCTGTTGTTCTCGGAACTTCACCGATTGTGGTAATTCCGTCAGCAATCTTTACTGGACCCTTAACCAGAATAGGAACTCCACCAGCAGACTCAACATCAGACAACTTGACGGGTGCACCGATTAGTCTTAGATGCGGCATTAAGGAAAGTTTTGGATCGAAAAGCGTTGGATGCCCAATAACTGGAACACGCTTTCTGATATGTTTCAAAGCTTCTAGCAAGCCGCCTGTGTGATCGTAGTGACCGTGACTAAGTGCAACAGCGTCAATGTCTTCCAGATTTACGCCCAACGCATCCACATTGCTTAGAAGCGCATCTGATGAGGGACCAACGTCCAGTAACACAGCTGCTTTTTCATCGCCAATTTTTGCTTGCACATAAAACGAGAGCCCATGTTTGCTTTTTAGTTTAGGTTTAGTTGAGCTGTTAGAGTCCTCAATCAAAACTGTTATTCTGACGTTTTTGACAGCCATTTTTGGTCACTACCTTACTTCTTAATTGCAGAGTGGCTTTGATACACTAGTTTTTAGAGTCATAACTAAAGAGAGTTATGTTTAGAAAATAAACTGAACGTAATGCTTGTCTTATGAGCTGACTATGGTTGATCGGACCTGTTTTACTCCTTTTCTTGTTGCCAGCTCTTGAGCAAGTTTTCTTATGTCCTCTGCTTCGCCTTTAACTGCAACAGCCTCTAGGCATTCCTTGTCGCTTAAGTGAACGTGCAGAACCGCGTTTATGATGCCGCGATGATGATGCTGGGATTCGATAAGGTCATCTTCTAAGCCTTTGACATCATGGTCATAAACCATCACTAATACGCCAGCCTTGGTTCCCTTCTGCTTACGAAGTAACCTCTGTTCAGTAATAAAAGACGCAACAGCATCCTGAATCGCCTTTGACCTGCTCTCATAGCCCATCTCATCAATGGTTTCATCCAGCTCCTTCAGCAGCTCTGGCGGAAAAGTAACCCCCACACGAACAATCTTGGTCATAACATTTTCCCAGCTAAAGGTTAGAATACCTAATCATAAAACCTTTATCTTCAGAGAAAAGAAAAAATCAGAAGCAAAACCCAGATTCTATTGCAAAACCGAAAACGGAGAATTCTTTCACAGATTACTAAAGAACAAAAAGATAGTGCATGCGTTACCTCGGGTAAGCGAAAAGAGGCTGCGAAGAAGCTATTGACCAAAACATTGCTTATGTGGACGGCATATCAGGGTAAATGTGTTTGTAGTTCCACCACCGGTAGACTAGCGCCCCGACTATCCCAATTCGGGCATATATGGTTAAGCCCATCAACAGCGAGGACACAGGAACCATGACGAATCCGCCATTAAAGTTCCACCAAACCTCAAAACCTTTGAAGCCAAGCTGAAACGCGTACCACTCAGAAAGGTTGACATTAACTCCCAAAAACAGCATGCCCACAGGGCAAGAGAAAACATCGTTCATCAAGCTGGCTGTGAGACCTAAGGCTCCAACTAGCTCCCAGTCCTCAAAGCCAAAGAGTAACAGCAAGGGTAAGAAGGGAACAAAGTATGCGATCGTCAGCCAGATGTGATAGCCAGCGATTGTTGGACCAGCGATAACAAGATCGATAAAGTTTATGCCAAATAGACCATACAGAATGCTGTAAATTCCCAGCTTGGACAAAAAAATTTTCTTGCATCTTTCGCATCTTTTTTCTTCAGTTTCACATTTTGTCTTGAACTTTTCGTGGTCCAAGCATGTTTTTGACGAAATTTTTTCCCCCACGGCAAGTTTGAGGGCTCTAAAAAGTTTTAGTGCCTCGTATAATATGGCAGAGCGTACACTAATTAACTTTTACGGTACCGTGACGGTACAAAATTGCATCGTTATTGCACAATAACACCCAAGAAATAAAGAAAAAATCTGAAAACAAAAACTACAAATCAAACAACAAAAAAGGCTGCTTTTGTTCAACCAAACTTGTAGTGTTTTCTGATTCTCTTCTTAATTTCCCAAGTACACTCAAGACCTTCAGGAAACACCACATAGTCACCTGCCCCAAATTCGATAGTTTCTTCAGGCGTCTTCACAACAGCCAATCCTTCAAGAATTAGACAGGTCTCCTGTACATCATACTCCCAAGGAAACTCTGACTCCTCCTTTTCCCAGACTGGCCAAGACTCCGCTTCTTTTGACTCTTTTTCAGTGGGTTTTCTGACTTTCGGCTTCATCTTACATCACAAGCTTCAGAGCAAGTTTTGTCCTAATATTCATTTCGCATCAACAGAAAAACATCTCTACCTTCTTTCAGCTCTTTCTGGGCGCACCACAAATAGGGCAAGAACTAGAAGTGGAAGGCATTAAAGCCTTACAATATTCACAAGGTACCATCTCCACCGATTCTGTGGCGGGAAGACTTGCAGCCCGGATTACCTGAAGTTCAATTGTGTCGCTAGTGGCATCAGGACGGCCATCTACGCCCACCACGCCTTTAATGAACCAAGAGACAGTCGCGTCTATCCCGTCTAAGGTTTCACGTCCACTCACTGGAATGTTCACTTTGATTGGAAACGTCTTCTTGAATCCGGGCACAATATGTATTGAACGGCTTGCCACCAAATCATCTGAAAGAAGCGTTGCTGAATCCCAGTATACGTGCCGCACATTTCGTCGAAGCCGCTCGTTGTAGACCCACCTTTCGCGCCTAACTTTTTCGATGCACCGTAGCTCAGCTCTTACTTCTGTGGCGTCAAATTCTTCCTTGGAAGATATAGTGAGTGTTCCGGTTGTGCTTGCGCCCAACGCCACTGTTCGTTTTGTAAGCTCAAGGTTGATGGCAGTTTTTGGTTTTTTGAACATTTTGAAGAAGCCCAAATCGTTCGTCTCCGGTTGAGTTTATCCCGAACAATAAGTGTCTATTTATGATTTATTTGTGTTCCTCCATAAAGAAACCCGAAATTATGAGAGCACAAAAGGTTATGTTCTAAATTCTCCTTTTTGGAGAGCATCCCCGAAGGCTCCCGCTTTGAAAGATGAAATAAAGTAAACTCTTTTGTAGAATAACAGAAAGATCGAAAAGTTAAAGAAAAAAATGTGTATAATAAAATATCTAAAATAGGCTTTTTTTAAAAATATGGTTATTGTTTTTTTGAACAAAATACAGATATACTACTTTTTAGAATCTGATGCAGGGGAAACAAGAGGGGAAAAGCAATTTGTTCTGGTTCATCGTAGATTACGAATTATGGCTGCCTCAATCATCGAGGCAGAAACTGATTAACTTCTCGAAATCAGTTCAAAAGGCAATCTCTGTTTATGGCAAACCATCAACCGAGGAAATTGAAAACGATCA
>PIXS01000047.1 GCA_003096255.1 Candidatus Bathyarchaeum sp.
GTAAAACCAATTGTTTCACCCAAGGCCTTGAAGGTTTTTCGGCCATCAGATTGAAGTTCGGTTATTAGTTTCCAGTCTATCTCATCTAAGGTCATGTCACATCAGCTGTTGATTAAATAAACGAAATCTTTATTATATGTTGCGTTTTGTAAACAGGATGGAGCCTGACAATTAAACGAGTGATTTATAATGGAAGAACAAGCTGCCCAAGAAAAAACAAACTTTGAATTCAATGTCAAAAACCAGAAACTCAAAGAAAACATGAGCCACATCAAACACAAAATCGCAATCATGAGTGGAAAAGGCGGAGTAGGAAAAAGCACAGTTGCTGCAAACTTAGCCATGGCCTTTGCAATAAATGGCTTCCAAAACAAAGTGGGAATCTTAGATGTCGACATACACGGTCCATGCATACCAAAATTGCTTGGTGTAAAAGGAGAAAAATGCAAAACCACCACTAGTGGCGTTTTGCCTGTCGAGGGTCCAGAGGGAATCAGAGTTGTGTCCATGGATTTTCTAGTGCAAGATCAAGAAACGCCAATAATCTGGCGAGGCCCCCTAAAAATGCAAATCATCAAGCAGTTCCTGTCAGATTTCATGTGGGGCGAACTTGAGTTCCTCTTCATTGACGCGCCTCCAGGCACAGGCGATGAGCCGTTAACAGTAATGCAGACATTGCCAGACATGGACGGAACAATCATTGTAACAATACCTTCGGAAGTTTCAGAAGACGTAGTAAGAAAATCCGTCAGCTTCTCTCGAAAGATGGGAATTCCAATCATTGGAATAGTGGAAAACATGAGCGGCTACACTTGCCCGAAATGTGGAGAAACAATCAACATACTTGGCGCAGGTGGAGGAAAACGAATAGCAGAAGAGCTTAACGTTCCGTTTCTAGGTCAGATACCAATTGACCCAAAAATCTGTGAAGAAGCAGACAAAGGCACATCTTTCATAGGCAAAAACAAAGATTCTGCAGCCGCCAAAGCATTCAATGATATTGTGAAGAAAGTAGAGGCTTTCTTGAAGAACAAAAAAGAGTAACAGGCTTTGAAATAGGGATTGGAGACAAGTTAAAAATGAAAATTTGTGTTTCATCAACATCAGATAATTTAGATGCAAATGTGGATGCACGATTTGGTCGTTGCCCATATTTCATTGTAGTAGACTCCAAAACCATGGAGTTTAACTCATTTGAGAACGATTCGGATTCGGCAGCCCATGGAGCGGGAATACAGGCTGCCCAGACTGTAGCTAACTTGGGAGCAAAAGTCGTAATAACAGGTAATGTTGGACCGAAAGCTTTCAGTGTGCTTTCTGCAGCAGGAATAAAGGTCATAACAGGAGTTTCAGGTAAAATCCGAGACGTTGCCAACAAATACAATAGCGGTGAATTAAAAGAGACAACCAGCCCTAATGTTGGTGGCCATTTTGGCATGGGTCAAGGCTCGGGCAGAGGACGATAAAATTTCTAAAAATATGGGATATAGGAGGTGTGCATGAATTGAGTGTTAGAATTGTTGTTCCAGTTTCCGAAGAGAAGGGCGTAGACTCAAAACTTTCACAACATTTTGGCATGGCGCCATTTTATGCGGTTATAGATCTAGATGACAAATACGACGTAACCAATGCAAAGGTAATAGCAAATGACAGCGAGCATTTTGGTGGGGTAGGTCTTCCACCCCAGCGGATTATACAACTAAAACCCAAGGTTCTGGTAACGTACGGAATGGGTGGCAGGGCACTGAGCATGTTCCAAGCTGCTGGGGTCACTGTGCTGCGAACAGAAGCGACTACAGTCAAGGAAGTTGTTGCTGCTTACAAAAACAATGAGCTTTCGGAGTTAACAGATGGTTGCAATCATGCCCATCATACCCACTAAAGCGGAGAAGGCATACAGCGAGTTTGTGAAAAGAAGAGGATACTTTTGATTATAACTGTTGCCAGTGGAAAAGGTGGAACAGGAAAAACAACAGTAGCCACAAACTTGGCTCTCTCACTAGACAACGTTCAACTTTTGGACTGTGACGTTGAAGAGCCAAACTCCCACATTTTATTACAACCCAAAATCACTGAAATAAAACAAGTTTGCACCAACTACCCTGTAATTTCTGAAGACCTTTGTGTTTTCTGTGGAAAATGCTCAAAGTTTTGTGCCTACAACGCACTTTTTGTTGCACCAAAAACGGTTATGGTTTTTCCTGAGCTTTGTCATAGCTGTGGTGGCTGTATGCTTGTTTGTCCTAAAAACGCGATAACCGAAAAAGAACGGTCAATAGGTGTGATAAAAAAAGGAGAAACAAAAAACGGAATAGAAGTAGTCTACGGCGAACTCAACGTTGGAGAAGCCATGGCTGTTCCCCTGATAAAAGCAGTTAAAAATGAGCTGAAAAGCGACAAAACAGTCATAATTGATGCGCCACCCGGAACTGCGTGTTCATTGGTGGCTTCAGTTCACAAAACTGATTATTGTGTGCTTGTTACAGAGCCAACTCCCTTTGGTTTGCACGACCTAAAAATCACAGTGCAGGTTCTAAAAAACATTGGTATTCCCATGGGTGTCATAGTTAACCGCGCAGGATTAGGCGACAATAAAGTCTACGAATATTGCGAAAACGAGAAAATTCCAGTGTTGATGGAAATTCCTTTTGACAAAAAAATTGCTGAGCTTTATTCTCGGGGAGTTCCCTTTGTTACACAGATGCCTGAGTGGAAAGGAAAGTTTCAGCACATAAAAGACACAATACAGGGATGAAAAATGGTCAAAGAGATTTCAGTTTTAAGTGGAAAAGGCGGAACAGGAAAAACAACAGTAACAGCTTCCCTTGCATTTTTAGCCAAAAACGCTGTGATAACAGACTGCGACGTCGATGCTCCAGACCTTCACATGCTCCTAAAACCCACAGTTTTAAAGAAACAAGCCTTCAGGGCGTCCAAAGTGGCAGTAATCGACCAAAACACATGCGTTGAATGCAAAAAATGCGAAAAACAATGCAGATTTGGCGCCATTCAAGATCAGGTTGTAGACCCCATTCTGTGCGAGGGATGCGGAGTCTGTGTTTACATTTGTCCAGTAGCAGCAATAGAGCTTGAAACACGAGTTTCAGGTTACGCATTCATTTCCAAAACAAAATATGGTCAGATGTCCCATGCATTGCTTAATCCAGGAGAAGAAAACTCAGGCAAGTTAGTATCTCTAGTGAGAAAGAACGCAAAAGAGCTAACCGAAAAAGAAAACTGCGAACTAATAATAAACGATGGCCCCCCAGGAATTGGCTGCCCAGTTATTGCATCCCTGAGCGGTGTAAACGCGGGCTTAATTGTTGTTGAACCAACATTATCTGGAATCCACGACATGGAACGCGCATTAGAGTTACTCAACCACTTTAACGTGGGCGCTTTTGTTTGCATAAACAAGCACGATATAAATGTTGAAAACACAGAAAAAATAATCAGTTTCTGCGCATCCAAAGATGTGGAAGTTGTAGGAAAAGTACCCTTTGACCCAATTGTTATTGAAGCGCTAGTTGCAGGAATGCCAATCTTGGAATATGCACCACAAAACCCTGTTTCAGAGGCCATTGTAAAGATGTGGAAGCATATCTTGACCAGATTAAGCGATTGATGTTTTAAACAAAAACGTTAGCTAATTGCCAACAGAAAGTATTCTTCCTTCTGTTAGTGCGATAGCTACTTTTTTTTCCACTTTTCACTAGCCGCCAAATGGTTCCTCGGGATATGCCCATTTTTTTTCCTGCTTGTTCTTGTGATAAATCTTCAAGGTCAACTAATCGCATTGCTTCTAGTTCTGCAGGTTCAATAGTGATTGTGTTTGTAGCGGTTAATGGTTCGGGAACAAACTTGTTTACTTTTGTGGGGTTAGGTATTGTTACAGGTTTAGGAAGTCTGCCTCTTCTTCCGCGTCTGTGTCTTCTTCCGCACGACATAGTTATCAGTAGGTCTAATTGTTCCGCAACGCTTATATATTTTTGTGCATTATCTAATAATTGTAAATTGTGCATATGCACATAATTAGAGGTAAAAACATGCCAAGAGGAGATAAAACAGGACCTTCGGGCGCAGGACCCATGACAGGTAGAGCAACAGGTTACTGTGCAGGATACTCAATCCCAGGATACATGAACCCCACAGGCGGATACGGAAGAACAAGAAGCAGAGCACGCGGACGAGGATGGGGCAGAGGCTTTGGAAGACGGGGACGGATTGCGTATCAGCAGCCCGTAATAGTTCAACCAGTAGTTCAGCCACAACATAAGCCACCAATTCAACAGACACCTGAACAGGAAATTGTAGCCCTAGAGAACTACCAGAAAGAACTGCAACTAGAAAAAAAAGACTTAGATGAAGAAATGGGTGGCGTCACGGCCAGAATCGAAGAACTCAAAGAAAAACTCCAAAAACCCAAAAATGAGCCCTAAGCGAAAGTTCAGTAGACACAAGGGGGGAGGTGGCTTTTTTGGTTAAGTGTAAGATAGCAGTTGCTACAGAAGGAAAAAACGGGTTACAGGATGTAGTGTCTAGCGTTTTTGGCAGAGCAAAAACCTTTACAATAATTGACGTAGAAAACGGAAAGGTAGCCAACATCAAAGTAGTTGAAAACATGGCATCAAACTACCATCACGGAGCAGGTCCAATAACAGTAAAAATGCTAATCGATGAAGGTGTTGAAGTTGTGTTGGCTAACAATCTGGGAATTGGAGCATCTGAGTTGCTAAAACAACACAAAATTACTTTCAAACCAACCGAAACCAAAACAAAAGTTAAAGTTGCCCTTGAAGCGGCACTAGAAATCGTTGCCTAAAGTCAAATCAGAAAAGAGTTTTCTGGCAAGAATCCGTTTTGCTCTTGATTCTTTTTGCAGTCTTCCAAGATTTTCTAACAAAATCAGGGTAATCGCCAAACTTGGTAGCCCAGTCTTCCAAAAACTTTACTGTCTTTGAGTCACTAGGATAACCACACCCCAAATTACCATACCTCTTTTTCAGTTGCGAAATAACGCGGTCACGTTCCACTTTGGCAATTATCGAAGCCGCAGAAACAAC
>PIXS01000048.1 GCA_003096255.1 Candidatus Bathyarchaeum sp.
CACTGCCTTTGATTGTCATCGAAGTTCCGGAGGGTACTGCAACGTCAGGTGCTGAGACTGTTGTTTCACTTTCTCCTTTACCGTAGCAGTAAACGTATCCGTCATAGGTGTTTCCGCCTACTAGGTATCCATCTGCAACGGCTGCAGGAACAGTGCATCCCATCAAGTCCCATACGGCTTCTCCTGTTAAGCAGTAAATTGCGTGAATCCTCCAGCCTCGTGTTACTGGCCAGCTTTCTGTGTGCTCGTAGTTCCAAGTGTAGAATTTGCCATCAGCAATGATACCGCCTACGCCAAAGGAGTAGAAGGGCATAACTGCTTTCGAGTTTTTAACAGTGTATGGGGTCTCGTAAACTGATTTTGCTTCTGCTTCATACTTCCAAACAATGCTTCCGTCTTCCCAGCTGTATGCGTAGATTCCATCCATAGCTTCACGGTAGATCATTCCATAAGCCGTCATTGCAGAGTAAGCACCAAAAGCGCAAGATGCCCAAGGATAATCCATTGATTCTCCTGTCCAAGCCAAATTGCCTGTAGCAAGATCATATGCTATGTAATAGCCTCTTGCTGAAAGAATTGCAACTTTTCCATGATCAGCAATTCCACAAGACCTGCTGTACATTGGTTCACCCATTACATCCTTTGTCCATAGTTCTTCACCAGTCCAAAGGTCGTAACCAGTTATTCTTTGTCCAACATAAACTTGAGCTTCAGAAATACCAGCCACATCTGCACCAAGTCCCACTTCCCAATCAATTAAACTGGGTAGACTACTTCGTGCATACGTTGTGTTACTGATAACTCTGCTCGCAAAATTGCCACTCGTTCCAGATGTTGTCCATTGTATTAAGCGGTAGTCCGGGTTTGTTTGGTTTCCAATGTTCTGAACGCTTATAGCCATTGGTAATGTGTCACGTGCACTTGCACTTCTATAGAAAGTAGCATCATCTACACCTAGTGACACGTTACATGTCATTTCGCCAGTCCATGGATCCCACTTATACAATCTTCCACCTGATATTGTCATTAGATTTACCGACCAAGTTCCAGCTGCTTCAGCTCCAGGAACTTCTGATTGTGTTGGTGCGTTATACTCAATCATGTCAGGTACTAATGGAACTGTCCTCGGGAAGAGACCAAACCACATGTACGTGTAGAACGATGCAGGAGTTTCCCAGTATACTTCACCAGTCCTGAGATCATAACATCTGAACATTATTTGACCATCAGCTGCTGGCTTTTCATATGAGTCGTAGCATCGTCCAGCATATATTATGTTTGGAGTGCTTGGCGATGATGTTAATCCGAATGTTTTTGCTTGACCTCCAATGATGCCTGCTATGGCATCTTGACGTTTCCATACAATGTGTGCGCTGTCTGGGCCTTCAGCCCAAGGTGTAAACTTGTGTTGTTGACTCCAGTATGGGTTGGTGTCGGGGTACATTGTGTCCCAGTTGGGGTCGATTGTTCCGTCATATCCTGTTGCAGGATAGTTTCCTAGAGAGGGCCACCAGTCGCGGTGTTCTACTTGTACTGGTCTTGTCCAGTAGTCTTCTACAATTCCTGGTTCAGGCCAACCGTAAACTGGTTCTTCTTGTACTGTTAGGGTCCAGTCTCCTGATGTTGCTGGTCGGTAGTATGCGGAATCAAGCAATGTAGGACCGCCTCCAAACACTCCAAGGCCTTCATAGTATCCTTCTGGGAAGTATGTTCCTTGGAAGTCAAATCTGATTGTCCAGTCTCCCACTTCGTCCGCTAACCATTCAAACCATGCTGTAGAGTCAGCATGGTATGAATCCATTGTGAAGCTAGTTTCTTCTCCGCCGGGTTTTGTTATTGTAATCTTGTAGTCTGGGTGGTATCTCCCTGAGTATACTGCTGGGGTTGTCCAGATGTTAACCAAGAAGATTTCTCCTAAACCAACTGGGTTTGGTCTAAAGCTAAGGTGTGCGGAAACGTCAATGTATACGCTGGGCGTTTCGCCTGCAGGTAATGGTCCAGAAACGGGTTCCGCAAATTCGATTTCTTGGGCTTGAATGTTTGATGTTAATAGTGCAAATGCTGAAATTACTAAAAGTACCGTAATTATTGTTGCTGAAAACTTAGTTTTATTTATTAAAATATTCATTCTTTTTTCTCCTTTTTTCCTTTTATTTTTTTGTAGTTGAGTTTAGGTCGATTTTACGCGACATCGAAAAAGAGAGAGCTAACGCTAAACACAAGCGATTCATAGAATCCAAAAAGCCAGCTAACAAAACTGACTTTCTTTAGATGTTGGCCTGCAACTGAAATCATTGATATCCCCCTCGAATCAAGTTCAATTGGTTGTCTGAGATTGAGGTTTTTTTCGACCTTCACTCATCAACGAGCGATATTTATCATTCGTTCAAAATATAAGGTTTTGCACATTGTCATTTTTTGTCGATTAATGTAGAAAATTTATAATTTATGTTGTTTTTTTTATTTTTTTAAATTGTTTTTTCATGAATTCTGTGATAGACTATAGTTCAATATAGCGCCAATTCTGTTAGGTATAACAAGTTTTACTGTTTGCTTATTTACAGGCATTTGTTTATATTTTGTAGATGGAAACTGATGACTGCCAAAGCCTACCGTGACATTATACAACGCTTAATTGATTTGGGTAGTCCTACAAAGAAAGACCTAGATTACATTAAACTAAAAATTGCAAGAAAATACAGCCTCGGCAAGGTTCCTTCCAATGCCGAAATCATTCAACATCTTAAACCCGAAGAAAGTGTCAAACTGCTTAGTGTTCTTAGACGAAAGGTTGTTCGCACAATTTCCGGAGTCACTGTAGTTGCCGTAATGACTAAACCTTCACCTTGTCCTCAAGAACTTGCTTGTGCATACTGTCCAGGCGGACCACCCTCAGGTTCTCCCCAAAGCTACACAGGTCATGAGCCTGCTGCGTTGCGAGGGGCTCAAAACGATTACAATCCCTATGTACAGGTCAGAACTCGAATTGAGCAATTGAAAGCTATAGGCCATAAAGTTGACAAGATTGAACTCATTATCATGGGAGGAACCTTTCCAAGCACACCTTTTGAGTATCAAAAGGATTTTGTGAAGCAATGTTTGGATGCTATCACTGAAACTAAGTCAACTTCCTTGGATGAAGCAAAAAAGCTGGCTGAAACTAGCCGAATCCGTAACGTTGGAATTACTGTGGAAACTAGACCTGATTGGGCAAAACAAGAACAGGTTGATAAAATGCTGTCTTTGGGCACAACTCGGGTGGAAGTTGGGGTTCAGAACATTTATGACGACATTTACAGTCGGGTTAATCGGGGTCATACTCTTGCGGACGTTGTGCAAGCAACACAGGTAATGAAAGATGCAGGTCTAAAAGTTGTTTATCATCTTATGCCTGGGTTGCCTGGTTCAAGTTTTGAGCGGGACCTTGAAGGCTTCAA
>PIXS01000049.1 GCA_003096255.1 Candidatus Bathyarchaeum sp.
CGTACGCGGACCTAGTCAGCGTCGAAGGTTTTGTGGGAAACTTCAAGGTTAAAATCAGAAAGAATCCCAGGTACGTTAACGTCGAGGACTGCACAGGCTGCGGTGAATGCAGGGATGCCTGTCCCATAGAGTTTCCTAACGAGTGGGACGAGAACCTTGGGGTCAGGAAGGCGATTTCGATTCCTTTTGATCAGGCTGTTCCCCTTGTTTACACAATCAACCGTGACTACTGCATTGAATGCTTCAAGTGTGTGGAGGCTTGTGGCGCCAGGGAAGCCATCAATTTTGAGCAGCAGCCACAAGAGGTTAATCTTGAAGTGGGGACAATCATTGTTTCAACTGGTTTTGACGTTTACAAGCCCTACGAGGATACCCGTTATGGGTACAGCAGATTCGACAATGTTATCACTGCCATGGAGTTTGAGAGGCTGATTTTGGCTGCGGGACCAACTGGAGGTCATGTTGTGCGTGCTTCTGATGGAAAGCAGCCGCGTTCAGTGGTTTTTGTTCAGTGTGTTGGCTCAAGGGACGTGAACAAGTTTGAGTACTGTTCTGGTTTCTGCTGTATGTATGCCCTGAAGAATGCTGTTTTGCTTAAGGAGCATTACCACGATGACGTGGAAGTTTACATCGTTTACATGGATATGCGTACCAACTTCAAGGGCTACGAGGAATTCTACAGAAGAGCCCGTGATCTGGGAGTAAACTTCATTCGAGGAAGCGTATCCCAAATCAACGAAATCCCCGAAACCAAGAATCTGCTCATCCGCGCAGAAGACATGGCACTGGGAGAACCCATCGAGCTTGAATCAGAGCTTGTTGTTTTGAGCACGGCAGCCATTCCAAGCAAAGGCTCAGACGAAATCGCCAGAATCCTGAGCATAACAAGAGGAGCTGACGGCTTCTTCATGGAAGCTCACCCGAAACTTAAGCCCCTAGACACGTCTGTTGACGGAATCTTCTTAGCGGGAGCATGCCAAGGAGCAAAAGACATCCCCTACAGCGTATCTCAAGGAAGCGGAGCCGCAGCAAGAGCAGCCACAGTCCTTTCTCAGCCCACATGGAAAATAGAACCCATAATAGCCGATATTGACCCAAGCAAATGCAAGAACGTGACAGCAAAGTGCGGCATCTGCGTATCCAAGTGCCCCTACGGTGCCATCAAGGCGGATGAAAACAAGTCTGCCATGGTTACAGCTGCCATGTGTCACGGATGCGGAACCTGTGTTGCTGAGTGTCCTTCTGATGCCATAACTCAGATGCATTTCACTGATGCCCAGATTATGGCTCAAATCAGAGCTGCTCTAGAGGAGAAGCCTGAGGAGAAAATTTTGGGTTTCCTGTGCAACTGGTGTAGTTATGCTGGTGCTGATCTTGCGGGGACAAGCCGCTTTGAGTATCCGCCTACAATGCGGGCTATACGGGTCATGTGTTCGGGCAGGGTGGACAAGGATTTTGTGTTAGAGGCTTTCAGGCAGGGCGCGGGTATGGTGTTGGTTGGCGCATGTCACTTACCTTTTGATTGTCACTACATTTCGGGCAACTACAAGATGAAGGCTCGAATGGACACTTTGGCAAGGATTTTTGATAAGCTGGGTCTTAGCAAGGAACGTTTCAGGGTTGAGTATGTGTCGGCGGCTGAGGGAGTTAAATTTGCGGCTATAATGAGGGAAATGAGCGAGCAGCTGACGGACTTAGGACCAAAGAAAATCAAAGCAGAAAACGAGAAACTGAAACCCAAGTTGGATAAGATGCTTTCAAGAAAACAGAAAAAATAGCTGTGTAGCACCGTTTTTCAGAAAAAAACCATTTTTTCAACAATCTTCTGCTATTAGGTTCCTAATAGGATTAGTGAATTGGCGGTTTAGATAATTTCTTTCTGTAAAGTGTGACCACCACAGTTACGGTTAGGAACAAGGGTAGAATTATCCATAAAGGAAACTCAGGGATTGCTTTGATTTCTATTGGTTCCATTAATGGATAAGGGTCCTGATTTTCGTCGTTTATCACGTATGGGATGTCTCCTATCCCGTCTTCATTACCATCTGTGCCGTTGTAGTCGCTGTAATAGTTTTGATTGATGATGTTTACGGAACCTGTATATCCAAACGTCTTTGCATACCATTCCCATTCCCCTGAGGGTAGTTGCTCTGTGTTGTCGATGTAGCTGTTTTTTGTAATCGTGTTGTTGTTAGCAACATAAATGGATGTTCCAAGACCTGAGTATGAAACATAATTTCTAGCTACTGTGTTGTTGTCAGAATACTGAAGCCTAATTGCCACGTCTTCACAATTTCTTATTGTGTTCTCCGTTACTGTGTTGTTTGTGCTGGATTGCATAATTTGGATTCCTTCAGTACATGCCTTAATGTAGTTTCCAGAAATCAAATTGTAGTTTGAATAGCTTAGACGTATAGCACCTGAGAGCCCAATTTGCTCACAATAGTTTTCAGTTACGTTACTGTATGATGCGCCGATTAAATGTATTCCCTGCTGGTTGCCTGCTATTCTGTTTCCTGAAATGCTGCAATACTTCACTTCGCCTACGGATATTCCAGCGTAGCCGTAAAGCAACTTAAACCCAGAAACGGACACGTTATCACACTGTATCTTTATGGGTATCCTGTATCCTTCAGAAGGTTTCCCATCAATTATGGTCGTATCTACATTTTCTCCAACAAGAGAAATTGACTTGTTTACTACAAGGTTTTCATGATAAGTGCCTTCCAGCACATAGATTGTGTCGCCTTCAGATGCCTTGTCAATAGCTTTTTGAATAGAACTATAATCGTCAGGAACAACAATCGTGTCAGCCTCTGCGTCAACAACCTCAATTAGTGGAACAGAAACAAAAAACGAACAGAGAATCATCAACAGAATAAGAACTGTTCTTCTATTCCGCATTAAAGCACCAATAGCACTTCTCTAGTAAATAAGAAAAGCGTTTTTGTCAAAAAAATTTGACCAGTAACCGACACAGTTAGTCAAGATTTCTTGACTTCTACAATTCACGCGTAAAAAATACTGTTTTCAACAATCTGCTGCTATTAGGAGTCTAATATGAGTGCTGGAGTGTCCGGTTTTTGGTCAGTTTCTTTGCGTAGAGTGTGGCTGCTAGAGTTGCTACTAGGAGTAGTGGAAGAATTGTCCAGGGTGGGAACTCTGGGATTGCTTTTACCTCTAGTGGAGCCATGAGTGGGTTGTTGTCTTGGTTGTTTTCGTCTATGATGTAGGGTGTGTCTCCTATGCCGTCGTCGTTTGTGTCGGTTCCGTTGTAGTCGCTCCAGTAGTTTTCGTTAATGGTGTTTACGGAGGGTTCAATTCCCAATGTCAATGCATACGATTCATTGGCAGAGAACTGCACGGTGTTGTTGATGTAGTTGTTGTTTGTTATTGTGTTGTTGTTAGCAACGTAAATGGATGTTCCATACTTCGAGTATGAGACTTCGTTTCCAGTTACTATGTTGTTGTCTGAATAGTCGAACATAATAGCATAGTCATCGCAATTGAATATCGTGTTTCCAGAAAGGGTGTTGCTGCTGCTGTTCTGCCAACTCTTGATTCCTCCAGTACATGACTCGACATAGTTTCCAGTTACCAAATTGTTGGTTGAAACGCTTAGTTGGATGGCGGCTGAGCCATCGATTTGGTCAAAATAGTTTTCAGTTATTGTACAGTATGATGAGTCAGCCATGTTTATGCCGTGCTGTGCACTTGCTATTCTGTTTCCTGAAATGCTACAGTTGTTTGCAGAAAACATTTGGATTCCAGCATATCCGTAAAGTAATTTGAACCCAGAAACTGAAACGTTATTACAATTTATCGTTATGGGTACTCTGTATCCTGTAGAAGGATTCCCATCAATTATTGTTGTATCTACATTTTCTCCAACAAGAGAAATTGATTTGTTTATTCTAACGTTTTCATGATAAGTGCCGCCCATCACATGGATTGTGTCTCCGTCAGATGCATTGTCAATAGCCCAACTGATTGTCTGGTAATCGTCAGGAACAACAATCGTCCGAGGTTCAGCCTCTGCTTCAACAACATCTATTAATGGAATGGAAACAATAAACGAACAGAGAATCGTCAACAAAATAATAACAGCTATTTTATTCCGCATTAAAGCACCAGTTCCTTTTGGTACATGCAGGTTTAGTTCGTTTAGAGCAAGAATTTTTCCAAAATATTTTGAGATGTTGTCGGTGTTAACTATTAATGAGTTTGTGCTCAAAGGCTCTCCCCTTTCCTTTAGCATAGGTATCCAAACATCAATATTGCAAAACGTTTATATAAATGTAAGCCATGTAAAGCTTACTTTCTGGTTGCCACAAACAAAAAACTGCACACCAATTCAGGAAGACCCAGACGAAAAATAAGCCGTGGGAATAATAAATGGTTCAAAAATATTAGTGACGCCTTCTTCGGTTTTCATTACGGCGCGGTACATAACTCGCCCACCAGTAACACTTCTTTGGTAGACAAGAAAAGCCTTTTTGTCAAAAATTCTTGACTAACTAAAGGTTTAGTTCAGTCAAAAATTTTCTAGACAAAACGTTCTCAACAGTCCACTAGCATACTATTGACTAGGGCAGTAACGAAAGACAGAATCAGTCGGTTTAGCAAACAAGAACGTGCTTAAGTTATGCTGACGTTCTGTATCTGGAAGTAACGTTTTGCAAGAAAACGAATTCGTTCAGCGTTTCTGCCGTTTTTCCCGATAGCAACACCCTTGTCTTTAGGATTCACGGAAATCACGGCTATTGTTTTTCCGTCCATACGCTCGGTTATGCGCACCTCATCCACTTTGGCGGGCTTCAATGCGTTTTTGATAAACTGGGCAGGGTTGTCTGAGTGCTCGATAACTTCATGCTTTTTGCCGGTCATCTTCTCCAAGAGATGGATGTTTTTTCCTTTCTTGCCGATGGCCATGCCGATGCTTCCTTCCTTTACAACAAAAATTATTCTGTTGAGGTCGGTGTCAACGATACAGTCTTTCACGGTTGCGCCAGTTATGCTCTGGAATAGGGCGATGAAGCGCATCTCGACACTTGTGAATTTTATTCCACTAGCCAATGTTAAGCCTCCGTAATCTTTAGTACGTTTGAGTCTCCAGGTTCTCTTACGCTCAGAGCCGAAACCTCATAGGGTTTTCCGCATACCGCGCCTAAGTCTACGCTGGTGCCTTTATAAATACTCACTGGAATGCTGGAAAGCGTACAATAATATTCGATAGCCTTCCGTGTTTCTTGAGGACAGTTTGAAGCAACTATTATGAGCTTAGCTTTCTTTGTTTTCGCGCTCTTCAGGGCGCTGTTTGCTCCAAACTGGATTTTTCCTGTTTTTGCTGCTGTAGCGATTGCTTTGTTGACGTCTATCATTCTTTCTTCTCTCTATTGCCTGTAGTCATGTAAAGGTCTACTAGTCCTGTGCCGATGGGTATTGATTGGCCAACTATAACGTTTTCGGTTACGCCCTTCAGAGGATCGCTCTCTCCACGGATAGCAGCCTCAATAATGTTCGGAACGGTAATCTCAAACGCTGCTCTAGCCAACACACTGGACTTCTTACCGCTGATTCCATGCCGCCCAATCTGCCGAACATCACCCGTTGAAGTCATGATGTCCGCCATCAACATAACATGGCGTATGTCTACGTCAAGACCCTGCTCCTCAAGAACACCCAGCGCTTCTTTAATCAGCGAGTTTCGGGCAGCCTCGATTCCAAGGGTTTCGGCGATTTCGTGAACATTGTTGGTGGTTGTCCGTGTTGGGTCTACACCCGCAATGTCAAGAACAGCAGATAAGTTAGAACCGTCAGTTCGTATGACCCATTCTCCGGTCTCTTCGGTGACAAGGACTCTGCGGATGTCAGGTGCACCTTTGACGTGTTGGGATGGAAGTTTATCAACGAGCTTCTTCATGTCCAACTCTTTCTTGGGTTTGAAGATCAGACTGTTTTCTTCAAGAGTCACATCATAGTTCGTCATACTCAAAACGGTGGGCAGATCCTCAACGTTGACGCCACGCGTGTTCACCAGTTCAGGGTCAAGCTCGACAACAACCACCTCAAGCTCAGGGTCTATGTAAGGCTCTGCCCCTGAAATGTCTCCCAAAGTTGTGGTTATGATGTCGCGGGCGATTTCTTTTGCCTTTTCTTTGCTCTTCCTGTGTTCCTTGTCAAGGTAAATGTTCATGATCGGCGTTGACGGGCTTCTTCGGGCATCCACTATTTCGATGAGCCGAGGCAACCCAAGAGTAACGTTCTGTTCCCTAACTCCAGCATAGTGGAACGTTCGCAGAGTCATCTGGGTTCCAGGCTCTCCAATAGATTGGGCAGCCACGATTCCCACAGCCTCTCCAGGCTCAACAAGAGCCCGTTTATAGTTCTCTAAGGTTAAGCCGATGGCTTGGTCAACACCTTCACGAGTGAACTTTGCCCTTGCTAACTCCGACTTTAGCTCTTTTACAAGAATCGGAGTCAACTCGTCTTCAACTTTAGCTAGCTGCTCCATCACATACTCCTTTGAAGCGGGTTTGCCTGGATCAACCATAATTCCTACTTGATCAACCAATCGGCTGACGTTAACTGCTTTTCCGTGATCGCTCTTAGCTGGGTCAACGCCATCCTCACCGTACTTGAGTTGGATGATGTCGCCAGTTGAAGTCCGCACTGTGCCATCATACTCGACACGTAGCTGTTCAAGGGCGTTGATGAGACGTCTCTGCATGTAACCGCTCTGCTGAGTTCGGACGGCAGTGTCTACGAGACCTTCACGACCACCCATAGCGTGGAAGAAGTATTCGATGGGGTCTAAGCCAGTTTGGTATGACGCATAAACGAAGCCTCTAGCCTTTGGGGTAGGGTCACCCTTCTCGAAGTGGGACAATGCTCGGTTAACGTAACCACGCATAATCCGCTTTCCTCTTACAGCCTGCTGACCGACAGAAGCAGCCATCTGACCGATGTTAAGGTTGGAACCACGGGCTCCAGTTCGTGTCATAATTATTCCAGAGTTCTCAAGCTCAAAGTCCTCGTCTGCAACTTTTCCTGCTTTGTCTCGGGCTTCCGCAAGTTCGTTCATTACGTAGATTTCAAAGGATTCGTTGAGGGTTTGACCAGGTAGCCGTGCTAGTGTGCCGTTTCGGTAGTCTTCAATCAGTTTCATTATGCGTTTTTCGATTATGTTCATGTTCTTCCTGATTTTCTTCTTGGCGTCGGCAGACAGTTCAAGTTCGTCGTAAGAGAAAGTGAAGCCTCTAATGCCCACGAACACTTTCAGAAGTTGGCAGATGCCGTTGAGGAACTTTCGTCCAGCTTGTGAACCGTAATCTTTGATTATCCGATGCAGAAGGCTCTCCGACTGCTCAGCTCCAATGGAACGTCTGTCAATAATACCACATTTTAGAACTCCGTTCTTAACAACCACGTAAGCGTCATTAGGACATTTCTCGCCTAGACAGGTTGTGCAGTTGCGGCAAATAGTTGACTTCAAAACATAGTTCAGGTCCTTCGGAAGGAAGACGCTGAATATCTGTTTTCCAGTCCAAAGAGGCAAAGGCTCTTTTATTGCGGGCTCAGGCAATGGTCCTTCAAAACCTGACGCCACAAGCAACCTGCAAACCTGTTCTTTAGTTAGATAATTGGATTTTCTGGTTAGCAGGTAAGACGCTGTGATATAGTCTCTGATAGCGCCAATGATGGGTCCACCGAATCTGGGTGACAGAATCTGGTCTTGGACTTGCATCAGCATCCTTGCTTCGGTTTGAGCTTCTTCGCCTTGGGGCACGTGAAGGTTCATTTCGTCTCCGTCAAAGTCGGCGTTGTAAGGAGGACAAACACACAGGTGTAGCCTGAATGTCTTATGGGGCAACACTCTGACGTAATGTGCCATGATGGACATACGGTGAAGTGAGGGCTGCCTGTTGAAGATGGCGATGTCGCCGTTCATGAGGTGCCGTTCTACAATGAATCCTGTTTCCAAAGATTCGGCAACCTTGTCTCTTTCAACAACAAACTCTAGCCTAACACGTTTTCCGTCAGGTCGCACAACATACAGGGCGCCTGGGAATTGTTCAGGACCATTGATAATCAGCTTGCGCATCTCTTCGATGTTCCATACTGTAACTTTTTCAGGCATTGAAAGCCTCATTGCTATGGCTAGGGGAACGCCGACCTCGTTGATATCAAGGTTTGGGTCAGGCGAAATAACGGTTCGCGCTGAAAAGTCGACACGTTTTCCAGAAAGGTTGCTTCTGAATCGTCCTTCTTTTCCTTTGAGACGCTGAGATATTGTCTTGAGGGCTCTTCCCGAACGGTGTCGGGCAGGAGGAATTCCTGAAGCCTCATTGTTGAAGTATGTTGTACAGTGATACTGAAGAAGCTCAGAAAGGTCTTGAATGATGAGTGTTGGAGCTCCTGCTTCCATGTTTTCTCTTAGCCGCTGATTGATTCGGATGATGTCGACTAGTTTGTGGGTTAAGTCGTCTTCGGATCGGATTCCCGATTCCAGAGTGATTGATGGTCGCACATAAACTGGAGGAACAGGAAGAACCTGTAGAATCATCCATTCTGGTCGAGCAGTTGCTGGGGTAAAGCCGAACAATATAAGGTCTTCGTCGGGTATCCGTTCAAGTCTTTCCCTAATCATGCTCTGTGTAAGTCTTTGTGCTCCTTCTTCCAGAATCTCGTAGAAGCTTGTGGGTTTCGCAAAATCTATCTTTGATTGCTGAGCCCCACAGTAAGGACAATCCTTCTTTTTTGCTTCCTTCATAATTTTCTTGTAAAGGTCGCCTGGAACTTCCCCAACCAGCTCCTCAGTTTCCTTAATCAGTTTCTTAATTTTTTCGACACGGCTGTCAGGAAGCAAAATGCGTCCGCAGTTTCTGCATGTAGCTTGGAGAAGGTTGTGGATTATTTTGGTGAATTCGATGTGGATGATTGGAACAGCCAATTCGATGTGACCGAAGTGTCCTGGGCATCGTATGGCAGTGTTTCCGCATGTTTTGCATCTTTGTCTGGGCTCAAGAGTTCCTAGTCTGCCGTCCATGAGTCCACTGGTGATTGGTGCGCCGTCCTCGTCGTAGGTGTCGGCTGTCTGTATCTCCGCAACTGATTGTCTGCGGATGTCTTGGGGAGAGAAAATTCCGAAATATAGTTCTTCTATTACTTTGTGAACACTGTCTTCCATTTGCATTTAGGCTCTCTCCTTTAGTTTTAGACGTGGAGTAATACACAAGCTCATCATCTCTTGAAGCAACAGTTTGAAGGCATATGACACGACCACAGGAGAAATCTGGGCTTTGTCTTCACAGATTCTGCACGTGTACTTGCGCTGTTTGATGTCATAGTAGGATATGAAGCCACAGTTTTCGCACACATAAAGCAGATACTTGTCAGACTCCTCAAGCAGCCTGTCACGCAGCACCATGGCGGCGCCGTGACCAATAAGGCAGTCACGTTCCATTTCACCGAACCTTAGACCACCACCTCGGGCACGACCCTCAGTTGGCTGTCGAGTTAACATCTGAACCTGTCCACGAGCACGTGCGTGCATCTTGTCTGCAACCATGTGATGAAGCTTCTGATAGTAAACAACGCCCACGAAGATGTCCGCGGTATATTTTTCTCCAGTAATACCGTTGTAGAGGATTTCTCTACCAGTCTGACTGAAACCCAGCTTGACAAGCTGTTCTTTCAGTTGTTCTGGACCTTCATTAGTGAAGGGTGTTCCGTCAACTGGTCTGCCTCTTGCTGAAGCAACTTTTCCGGCAATGGATTCAAGGAACTGTCCGATGGTCATTCGTGACGGCATTGCGTGTGGGTTGATTATGATGTCTGGAACGATTCCTTTTGGAGAGAAGGGCATATCCTGCTGTGGAACAATCATTCCGATGACTCCTTTTTGTCCGTGGCGTGAAGCAAATTTGTCTCCAAGTTCAGGTATACGCTGGTCGCGGACTCTGACTTTAACAAGTTTGCTGCCTTCTCCGGTTTCTGTGATGAAAATGTCGTCCACTACACCGGTTTCGGCTGGTCGCACATCAACGGATGTGTCCCGCATTGTTGGACCTTTAACTTCAAATTCTTTGTATTCTTCAAGGAACCTTGGTGGACTGGTTCTGCCAATAAGCACATCACCGCCCGTTACTTCAGATTCTAAAC
>PIXS01000050.1 GCA_003096255.1 Candidatus Bathyarchaeum sp.
AATGACATTATTTTCGGGTGCGTTTACAGTTCTTTTAGTGCGTGTTCGTATAGCATGACCACAAGCGACTGTTGGAAAATATGCCAATGCAACCTCTATCATGCCGCTGGGCATGGCTTGCGCCACGAGTATATCGTTTTCAGTGTCCAAGTAGATGTGAGCCTTGTCGGCATTACTCTCGTAAACAGTTAACGGGTAAGAAATTTCGGCTCCAGTGAAATCTTCAAAATACACGAACGTGTCTTCTCCGCTTGTAGATGATGAAGCACCAGCATTACCATAATAGACATAAATTGTCGCCGCTGAACTGCTCAGGTCATCGTTTATTTTGACTCAACACTTTGCGTAATCGGAATCGGTTTTTTCTTCCATCCAATAGTCCAGTTCTGTTGAACCATCATCGTCGGTAAAGCGTATATCACCAAAGTCGGTTCGGCATTTACTTCCTAAGTAAACGTCATCGCCACTGTCTGAACCACTTCCGTAATGAACCGTGAGGCTGACTTGATACCCAGTTCCAGCATCAGCTGCATAGTTTATTACGTGAGATTTACGGTAGTCCCAACCAGAAAGCCAAGACATTTCAGGCAGCCTCCCATCCACAAAAGACACTGTGGCTGCTTCTTTCGTGTGTTGAACTCTGGTTCAGATTATTTCTCGGCAGATTCGCCGAGGATGTTCCAAATTTGGTTTTTGCCTTTGACATTTTAACCAAAAATACTGCAGCGCCAACTGAATATAGCTAGAAATTAGCATAGTTGATGTATGTGGCGCTGATGCCTGAACACGAAAAAGTGAGATTAAAAGCCCTATTCTTTTTTGATTAGTTTCTTCATTAGGTGCTCTTTGCTTTCTGACGAGACGGTTATTCTGTTTTTTGTTTTGACGTAGCTTTTTTTGTTTACGAAGATGATTGTATGTGGCTCCAAGTCGCTTTGCAGGTCTACGTTGGGTCCGACCATGCTTTGGGGACCAATCTTGACTCCGGGTTCGAGGCAGGAGTTGATTCCTGTTTTGCAGTTGTCTCCTATTATGGCGCCCAGCTTGTTTGTGCCCGAATCCACCCGCTTGTCGCCTACCCAAACTGGAACATTCTTCTCGTCAAAACGGAAGTTGGCGGTTATTGTTCCTGCACCAAAAAGGCAGTTGTCTGAAATTATGGAGTCGCCGACATAGTTTGTGTGGAACCAGCAGTCATCGCCCACAAGAGAATGCTTGACTTCTGATGAATAGCCCACAACACAGCCCCTGCCCAAGGAAGTGTAATCACGGACCAGACTGTTGTTTCCCACAACACAGTTTTCGCCAATGTAGCAGGGTCCATTAATGCAGGCATTCGCGAACACTTTTGCTCCTTTGCCTATCCAGACGTTGCCCTCAACTGATGATTTCTCAGAAAGTTTCACGTTCTCCTCGATTGTTTGTTTTGTTATTTTTTTGTCCATGAGGTGCTTGTTTATGGTGAAGAGGTCCCAAGGATACTTGTAACCTGCAAAGAATCTGTCATAGCTTACGGCTTTGACAACATTCCTGTCCTTGATGAACTGTAAAATAGCATCTTCATACTGGTGGTCAGAAACAGGTATCTTCTTGTAGTAATCAAAAATCTGTTTGGTCAAAATGTAGACGCCAACAACAGCCAAGTTGCTGGGCTCCTTACCCTTCTGAGGCTTTTCAACAAAATCAGTTACATTCTCGTCCTCAACCTGAATTATTCCAAACTTCCACGTTTCCTTTACAGGCTTGCAGGAAAGAACAATCTCAGCATCCCCTTCCTTGAACTGTCGGTTCATCTGTTTTATCAGGGACGCTTCAAAGACGTCATCGGCGTTTACGACAAAAAAGTTGTCTTCTGCCAGCTTCTCCGCAGTTTTGAGAGCATCCGCCATACCTAAAGACTGTTTCTGGACAGTATATTGAATGTTGACGCCGAGCTCTTTGCCGTCTTTCAGGTAATCTTTGATTTGGTCTCCCCTGTGACCCACCACAACCACGTAGTCCTTTAGTCCCGCTTCCTTCAGCGTGTCGATGACATGATGAATTAGGGGTTTTCCGAGAAGCTTAAACATGGGTTTAGGTCTGTTTACTGCGAGGGGAAAAACCCGTTTTCCTTCTCCTCCGGCAAGGAGTATTGTTTGCAATTAATCACCCTTTCATTGCTTTGTTTAGTTCTGTTACTGCAAAGTAGTAAAGTTTCTGCAGTTTCTGTTTTGTTTTTGCTTCTGCAGAGATTCTTACCACAGGCTCAGTGTTGGAAGCTCTTAGGATCACCCAGTCGTCATCATCTATCAGCTTCACGCCGTCAATGTCCAAAGTTTTCAGCCCAAACCGTTTGAATTGACTCCGAACATTTTCGATGACACCAAACTTTTTGTGGTCAGGAACCTCAAAATTCTTTTCGTACACGGACGCATACTGGGGCAAAGCGGCAACCATCTCTGAAAGCTTCTCATCACTTTTTGATAGTATCTCAGCCAGTTTCATGCTTGCGAAGACGCCGTCATCCATTCCGTAGACGTCAGCGAAGTAAAAGTGGCTGCTCTTTTCTCCACCCAGCACAGCCTGCTCACTGATCATTTTGTCCATTATGAAGGTGTGTCCAACCCGCTCAACCAGCGGGATTCCGCCAAGTTCCTTTACGTACTCTTCTACTGCCATGGAGCAGCTCAGCTCGTAAACAACTTTTCCCCCTGGATGCTTCTGGAGGGCATCTTTGGCAAAAATCAGTAAGGTCAAGTCTCCGGGGATTAGTTTGCCTGTTTCGTCGATGAAGACTGCTCTGTCTCCGTCCCCGTCGTATCCTACTCCAAAATCTGCATTTTGATTAACCACTTCCTTCATTAATTCGCCCAAAGTTTCCTCTTTTGGCACAGGCAGGTGGGCAGGAAAAGTGCCGTCAGGCTCTTGGTTCAAGGTTATGATTTCGCAGCCTAGTCTTTCAAAGAGGGCTGGAGCTACAAGTCCGCAGGTGCCGTTTGCTGTGTCGGCTACAATCTTAAGCTTTCTTCCAAGCTCTATTTTGCTTTGAACAAAATCCTGATACTCCCCGATTACTCCTTCATAACTGGCTGCCTTTCCACGTTTTTCACCCAGATTATTAGGGTCAACAGCTTTTGCATAGTCTCGAACAGTTTGCATGTCTCTGCCGTAGATGCTTCCCTTCTGTCCCCAAAAGGCCTTGAATCCGTTCCATTGAGGAGGATTATGGGATGCAGTAACCATTATTCCAGCGTCCTTCTTGAGGCGGCTTGCGGCGAAATAGAGTAGAGGCGTTGGAACCACGCCCACGTCAGTTACGTCACAGCTGGAAACAAGTCCAGAGATGAGGGCGTCTCGCAGTTGTTCTCCGCTGATTCTGACGTCTCTTCCGACCACAACGCTTTTGCCTTCTATGAACTTGGCGAAGGCTGCACCGATGCGGGTGGCAATTTCTTCGGTTAAATCTTCGCCGAAGATTCCTCTTATGTCGTAGGCTCTGAATATGTGATCAAAATCGGGTTTTCCAGAAGCGGTCAAAATTTTTCTACCTCTCAAACTAATTTGGCTGTCAACTCACTTAAATTATAATCGATGTTCTGGTCTGAAAAACAAAACCAGATTAACATTTTTTGTTGTCTGGTTCTTCGTAGGTTTTGTGTATAACATCTTTCACTTTCTTAGTGATTTTTGGTCCCAAACCATGAACATCCCTTGACCACTGATCCACATTCACGAGAGCATTCAATGGGCACTGGTAAGAGTTCAGCAACGAAACAGCCTTTTCTCTGCCAATGTTCGGTAGACTAGCCATAAAAAAGATTTGAGCATCAGCCAAAGTATCATGCTTCTTAACTGGGTGCACAACAGCAGACCGTTTCTCAACAATCTGCTCCTGCTTCGCAGCTGTGTATAGGAAGTCTACAGTTTCCTTGTAGCTGTTTGTGTGCATCAGATTGATTCCCTGTTTTGCTAGAGCGAACATGGCGCCCCACACTGATGCGGGCTGAATTTTGCTGTATTTGTAGACGATGGGGAGGTAGCCTTCAATCAGAACGAAGGGTTTCTCGTAGCATTCTTTTAGGGTAGCTAGTTGATCGAAGAGGTATCTTCGAGTTAAGGTGTAAACGAAGTCGCTGACGGTTTTTCTTTCAAAGGCGCAGAAGCTTGAGACTACGTAGTCGCCTTTCTCGAGGTATTGTATACTGATTTCTGCGCCCCGCTCCTTGAGTCCCTTAACTATTTTTGGTGCTGTTTTTGCTTCGCGGCTGTCGATGATGATTGTTGGTTGGTCTCCTTTCTTTTTGTCTCCGAGGAAGGGGATAAGGGTTTCAGCTCCAGACATATGGTTTCTCCAGCTATCATTTAATTAAGAAAGAGGTAATAAATAGTGAGGGATTCGGCGCATTGAATGAACGAAACTATGCCCTACTTGGGTTAGTCGGACCATTGATTGCTATCTTGTTCATAGCTGTGTCCATTGCTTTGTCGCCTTGGTTTAATTGGGGAACAGATGCCCTGAGTGATCTTGGGCACTCTATTGACAGTGAGGTGGCGCCGTTGTTCAATTTTGGTTTGTTGTTGTCCGGGTTTCTCACGATTGTTTTTTCGGTCACAAGCTTCAGGAATCATGCTAAATACACAAGCTACGCTCTTGTACTCGTAGGTTTATCCCTTCAGCTGGTTGCCACCTTCGATGAAATCTACAAACCATTCCATTTTCAGGTTTCGGTGCTGTTTTTTGGGGCGCTGGGGCTTGCATCCATCAGCTATTTCATAGAAAAAAGGTCGCGTTTAGCCCTTGCCGCCTTAATCATTGGCGCTGTTTCATGGATACTATATGGATTGGAAACATACAGTGCAGGAATTGCAGTCCCTGAGACCATTTCTTCGATGGCAACGGTAACATGGGTTATGCTGTCTGCACTCAAAATTTACCTCAACAAAACAACATGAACTATGTTTTCCGTCTTTGGAAAAAGGCACATTTAGATGCTCTAAGAACGGATATAAAATCAGTTTTGATATATATCAAAATCTGGAATATGCTGTAAGATGGAATAAAAGTTGACGAAGAGGCTTACGGCCTTCGTTAGCGATTATTTTTGGAAAGGTGGAAGTTAGGGCGGTTATGTTAACCGCTGTGGTGCTTTAGGGGCGCAGCTGTCGCCGTTGATAGGTATCCTGTTTAGTCCGATGCTGCTGAGTCTGCGGCAGATTTGATTCAGGGATTCTTCGGTGCCGTTTAGCAGGTTACCGCCTTCTGGAGTTAGGGAATAAACTTTTCGGGGTCGGTCACTTGTTAGGTTCCATTCGCTTTTGATGTAACCTTTCTCTTCTAGGACTCCGAGAAGGGGGTATATTGTGCTTGGACCAAAGTATACGCCAAAGTTTCGGCGGATGCTTGTGATGATGCTGTAGCCGTGCATTGGTTCTACATTTAGGAATTGAAGAATTACTAGGTCTAGTAAGCCTCTCATGAGTTTGATTTGGACTTCTCTTAATTTTTGTCTCATTCCATTTTTCTCCTTTTATTGTTTTTTTGTTTTACAGTTCTCCCGTTTTACACAGATACAATATGTCTCTTTTCTGACATATTACATATTTTACATTATAATGAAACGGATATAAAGGTTCTTGCGACCCCACAACATAACAAAGCATACCCCAGCATACCTTAGCATACCAAAACCAGCCAAAAACAACCAAAAACATGGGCAATTTAAATAAACAAAGCCACCCAACTATGAAACAGGAAAATAGGGAACGGAAAAAGTTGACCAAAGACCCACAGAAACTAATTGTTCAACGCATAACCAGAAACTTCCTCGATATCCTGATTTTGAGGCTCATAAAAGCAGAGCCAATGTGGGGCTACAGGATCATAAAGAAAACCAAAAGACTCTTCGGAATAAAACTCAGACACGGCGCCCTCTACCCCCTCCTCAACAGCCTAGAAGCCAAAGATTATATCAAAAGCACAAAAATCACCAAGGCCGGACGCGTACGAAAAGTATACGAAATCACCCAAAAAGGGACACAACTCGTTGATGCATACAATGACGTCCTGAAGCAGCAGTTGGAAGGACTGGACATCAAAGAGGACTGAAAATGAACGAAACCAGCAACCAAGAAGAGATTACTGAACAATTAATGAAACTTCTTAACGAAAGAGGAAAAGAGGCTCTGGAACTGGCTAGAGAAACAGTTTTGGAAGAAAAAATCGAATCCAAAGAAGCGAAAGACGCCTTAAGATACTTCATGACAGAATACTGGCGTGACGTTACTAGACCAGGATTGCTTTCTTTGGTATGCGAAGCCGTAGGCGGTGACCCCAAAATCACCATTCCTGTCGCAGCCTCAATCACTTTGATAAGTGGAGCCATAGACATACATGATGACATAATCGACCAATCCAAAAACAAAGGGTCCAAACCCACAGTTTATGGAAAATTCGGCAAAGACATAGCGCTTCTTGTTGGAGACGCTTTATTGTTTGAAGGCTTTACAGTAATGTACAAAGCAGTTGAGAAAGGAGTTCCAGCTGAAAAAATCGCCGCCATAAGCGACATAATTAAGAGAACTTTTTTTGAGCTTGGAGATTCAGAAGCCCTTGAACTTCAGTTTCGAGGACGAACAGATGTTACGCCAGAAGATTACCTGCGCGTAGTTAGAAAGAAGGCAGCAGATGTTGAAGCATATACTCGAATCAGCGCCATACTTGGTGATGGTTCAGAAGAAGAAATTGAAGCGCTTGGAGAATACGGCAGGATTCATGGCATGTTAGCGATATTGCGGGATGAAATGATAGACATGTTTGACCTTGAAGAAACCATTCACCGAATAAAAAATGAACACCTGTCTCTTGCAATAGTCTATGCATTACAGAATCCTGAAATGAAGTCTGTCCTTTGTTCCCTTCTGAAGAAAACAACGACAGTGAAGGATGCTGAAAAGCTTTCAATGTTCGTCGACAAAGCTGGTGGCTTCGTTAGATTGGAAGAATGTATGAACGAGTTAGCTAGCAAAGCTTATAATTTGATAGAAAATATTAAGTGTAACAAGAACCACCTAAAGTTACTGGTTCAAGCAACACTTTTGCCTGATTGGCGGGCTTATCTGCCCCAGTAGAAGCTGACAGGTAGTTTTCTCTTCATTTTGATCACTTGTATATGTGTTGTACATGTATACCTATATAAGATTTGTTCTACACATCTACAAAATGGCACAAAACTGATTTAAAATAATGTTTTACAATTCTTAATTCTTAATTGACAGCTCGCACATTTTGAAGAATAAGGCAGTGATACAGCGAATGCTACAAAGGTTCCTAAGTAAGCATAGCATCGGCAAAAGAGACTTTCTGGTAATTACTATACTGTTTATCAGCGTTTTTGGTTGGTTCTACATGACGGTGCCTATCTTCAAAGGAATTCTAGAGAACCTTGAACCAACTTTTACAGAAAATATTGCCATCTGGGCTGCTTTTTATGGTTCAATCATAGTAACAGGATTACTTGGCACGTTCCTGTCAGACAAGATTGATAGACGCAAATTCCTTTGCACCTGGACTGTTCTAGGAGTTGTTGTATCAATTTTACCTGCCCTAATCAACACAAGCAATTTTGAACAAGTTTGGAGCATGTCACTTCTTCTAGGTGCATCTTTTGGCTTAGGCGTGCCCTCATGTTTGGCATATTTCGCAGAAACCACAGTTGTTGAAAACAGAGGAACAGTAGCCGGCATAACCTTTTTGATAGCAAACATCAGCGCTCCGCTCTTAGCAGGCCTATTTGACCCATCGGATTTAGTAGT
>PIXS01000051.1 GCA_003096255.1 Candidatus Bathyarchaeum sp.
ACACCAATTCATCGCCTTCATAGGAGCCTTCCATGGCAGAACATGCGGCGCCACAGCATTAACCGCCAGCAAACCAACCCAAAGAAAACACTACTTCCCCCTGATACCTGGAATAACTCATGTGCCCTACCCTTACTGCTACCGCTGTCCCTTCAACTTGTCCTATCCAGAATGCAACTACAGATGCGTAGACTTCATAGATGACCAAGTGTTGCAAAAATATGTCCCTCCAGAAGAGGTTGCAGGATTCGTTTTCGAGCCCATCCAAGGCGAAGGTGGATACGTGGTTCCCCCACCCGAATACTTCCAGCGCCTCAAAAAACTAGCAGACAAATATGGCTTACTGATGATCGCCGACGAGGTTCAATCAGGCATCGGAAGAACAGGAAAATGGTTCGCCATGGAACACTGGAAAACCGAACCTGACATCCTTTGCTCAGCCAAATCTTTAGCCTCAGGATTGCCTTTAAGCGCAACCGTGGCTCGAGCTCGTCTGATGGACTGGGAAGCTGGTACCCACGCCAGCACCTTTGGAGGAAATCCGTTAGCTTGTGTAGCAGCCACGAAGGTGATTGATGTAATCAAGGAAGAGAAGCTTCTTGAGAACGCTGAGAAGCAGGGTAGCTACATCATGAAGTGGCTACAGGACGTGAAACAGGAGCAGGAGATTGTAGGGGACGTTCGAGGCAAGGGACTGATGATCGGCGTCGAATTTGTGGAAGACAAAGAAACCAAGAAAGCTGGCGTAGATCAGGCCAGAGAAGTGATGATCCGTTGCTGGAGAAGGGGAGTAGCCATCGTAACCTGTGGCGTTTCCACCCTCAGACTGGTTCCTCCCTTAAACATAACCCGAGAGCTGGTGGACACGAGCCTAGAAATTCTGGGTGATGTCATCAAGGAAGTTGAAAAAGAAACTTCTGAGTAAGCTACTTTTTCGCTTCTTCTAGAACCTTTATGCTGCTTCGGTCTCCCAAATGCAGTTCAGGCTTTCCATCCCGTCCCTCCCGGACGTAACAGTGAGAAATCCTGATTCTTTGGTTCCGTTGAATCTTCCCTTTCTCAACCAACTCTACTTTGTTGTCCCACAGAACCACCCGCAAACTTCCACTTTCATCCGAAACAACAAGGTTGGCAAGCTTTCCTTCTGTCCAATCTCTACGAGTAAAAGTCTTAGAGGGATAAACGGCATCCACTTGTCCAGTGATTGTTACGTCATTTAGTCCCGAGACAAGGTCCTGAATCATGATTTTAAGCCGAAAAGGTTTCTTGACAATTTTTACTCCCAACTCTGAAGCGGCAATCCGCGCCGCAGTTTCATCGGTCAAGAAGTCGCCTGCGTTCCTCTTTTTTTCTTCAATAATTTCCATGATTTTTTTGCGGTTAAGGTCAGAACTGGACGCCAGTATTCGGTTGACAATTTCTTCTAAGCTTGTTTTCTTTTGTCCTGTGGGCTCAGGCACTGAACCACCTGCTTTGTGAACAATCCTATGGTCTACTGCCTTAACTGTTCTTTTGTTATGCCTTGTCCGTTACGTGGCAAAAAGAAGTTTATTCCTCTTCTTCAGGGGTTTCTTCTTTGCCGTAAACCATATACAAGAAGCCTAGAACCAAAGCTATGAAAATCAGACCCATTAGAATATAGACGATTGAAGTGAAGTAGGCATCTGCCGTCATCATAATCTCTCCTTCGTCTATTATTTGAAGGTGATATATTTAAGCTGTAGCCTTTTTCCACTCTTCCATGAGGCAGTCGTAGAGCCTGTCTTCTTCCTCAATCTTATCATACTCCTCTAACGCATCCGCGATTTTCTGGGCAATAAGGTGATAGCAGATGCTTGTTTCCCTGTCCATTACGCGGAAATAGAAGTCGTCACAGGAACAGAAACCCGCGGCTGGCAATATCTGATATTCCCTTTCTCTGCCCACAACTATCCACACAATCCTGCCGCTTGGACTAAAAACGTACTTTTTGACGCGCTTCTCCTGTATTGTTTCCCAAGCTTTAGTGAACTGGGAACCGAAGGCTTCTGAAAGCTGAGCTAGTTGGTCTTCTGTTATTTCTCCCTTGGTTTTTGCGTCGCTGCAAACTTTTTCCAGAACCTTGATTTCCTTGAATGTTTTCATGTTCTTTTCCCCCTTTTGTGAGGATTGGGCTTCTAGGAAGAACCGTCTATGTCCGATGAGCCACTAGTCGTTTTATTCGATTTTTATTTCTTCTCCGCTGGCCTTCTTCTTTTCTTCGATTTTGGGCACTGTAACTTCCAGCACACCGTTCTTGTATGATGTTTTAGCCTTCTTGGGAGCAATTTTTGTTGGCATCTCAATTTCCTTGAAGTATTTGCGGTCAGGAATTTCGACAGAAATCGTTAACTTGTCTTCTGTTCCGTGCAGTTTGATGTCTTCTTTTGCGACTCCAGGCAACTCCACTATCACCTTGATTTCGCCGTTTGCGCTGATTATGTCAACAAGGGGTTCCCGTTCCTCTTTCACGTCTATGCATGGTTTGTTGATGCCGCATTTTTCGGGGTCGCTTGAGGGTTTGACGTTGCCGAATTCTCTGATTTTTGGTTTTCCGTCTGGTCCAATTGTCATGCTGTAGCCGTAAACGAAGGGTCCCCATTCGGGTATTGTTGAGCCGTCAGGAAGTTTGCGTTCCCGTTTTAGGTCTTCTGGTATTCGGGTTTTGAATTGGCTGAACTCTCGTTCCATCATCTCCTCCATCTCCTTCATCATATCTTCGATGTCTCCGAAGAACCAGTTTCCAAAAAATGGGTTGCGTTTCTTTCTTTTTTTGAACCATTCAGGCAAGTCGTCCTCTGACACAACTTTCACCTTCACCAGTATGTAGGTTCTGAAATTCATTAAAACCTTTCTAAATCAAACTTCAAACTGTTGCCTGCTTTATTTACTGGTTAACTCAGTGGCTTCAACTGATTCACTGTTCCAAGAAAGGTTCCATCCAGCAGATACACTTCTGCCTCGTCCATGTTTACGCAGCCAGAACGCAATATCGGACCGATGTATGCTTCATCCTTCTTTTTTCCTTTCCTTTTTTCGTTGATTGGTCGTCCTCCAAGAAACTGGTTGAAGGAGGGCATTATGAAAAGCTGCATAACATTGACTTCTGCTTCTTCAGGAACGCCCGTGAGGTTGCTGTTTTTGGTGCCTAAGTATTTACGAAGAGTCTTTGCTAGCTGTGTTCCGTTGCATGGTGCCTTTAGGAGAACCTGTTTTGTCATTCTGAGTCCCATGGGGTCGCGGATGGCTACTGTTGGGTGAACGTGGCCTGTGATTAGGCTTCTGCATTCTAGCAGTTCTGGGGCTGGCCATGCGTGTCCGTGGAAGAGTCCGACGTCTCCGAAGCTTGTGCCTGAGGGGGGAACAATCTTTACTTTTTCTGGGAGGAGGGGCTCAAGGTTTCCGTCATGGTTACCTAAAACAACTTGAAGGTCTGGAACCAGTTTCTGTATGTCCTCAAAGAACTCTGGGATATCTTTCCATTCTTCCATGGCAACTCTGGTTATGGCATCTTTTATGTCTCCCAGAAACGTTACCTGCGTAGGTTTCGCCACTTTGATGAGCTTAATGAGCGCGTTCTTGATTTTTGGGGTTTGGGATGGAACGTGAACCCCTCTTTGGCTTAGCAGCCTTTCCCAGCCTATGTGAAGGTCCGCCA
>PIXS01000052.1 GCA_003096255.1 Candidatus Bathyarchaeum sp.
ATTGTTCTAGCGAAGTTTTTGATTTGATTTCTAACAACATCTATTCCTCTCTCGTCACTAGCGTTAAGTTCCATGAAATTTCGTTCGAAGGAATCGCCAAATAGATCTCTTGCCATTGCCATTGCAGCAGTGGTCTTACTAGTTCCTGGAGGTCCTGCAAAAAGACAGTGTGGTACTGCTTTCTTCTCAACGAATTTTTTCAAGCTATCAATTATAGATTCTTGGCCAATTATTCCACTCAAGGTTGGTGGTCGATATTTTTCAGTCCATAAATCCAAATCCATTGCTAATCCTTCCATATCTTATAGGCCAGAATCTGCTACGACTCTTTCATGACCCCTTAAAAGATTCTCTGACCAATCCTGTTTAATTTTAGTCTTATTCAGATTTAATCACTATAACTCGATATCAAAGAGCAAGGGCTTTATCACTGATAACCCAGAATGAGATGTGGGAAGTCATGAAGCTGTTCGATGAAACAAAAGACGTTATGAAACGATTTGACATGCTATTTCTCAATGAGGTCAGGGAATGCATTTTTCAAAAACCACTCACTGAGATAAATGTGAGTGGGAAGAAACTAGGTCCTTTCAAGAAAGGTGACAAAGCCAATTTACCAAACTGGGTTATTGAGCGTCTTCTAAATCATGATATCGTTGAGATATCACCTGAAGATGCTTATGACTCTCTAAGGCGTCTTCAAAATCTATATCGTGAGGAGGAAAAGCAACCACACAAACTACAGACATTCCAACCATTTCTCTATACAGCACTTGGAAGGAAGCTTCTTCGTCTTCAAAGTGACAGAACATCTATGGATCCACGAAAGTATGAGGAGATTGAGAAACTACAGCGTATGGTCCCCTTCCTAGTTGAAACAAGACTATCAAAAATCCTGCGTGTTGCAAAATCTGGTGCGTATCAAGAAAAGCGGAAACAAATGGCTTATGAAGAGCGCTGGCTTTGTGAAACACTTATTGACCTGTTTTCTGGATGGCGCCAAAATATTTTGGAATAGGTTGTGAGTATTAGTGTCCTTAAATACAAATCCTGAAGAACAAACAAACGAACGCAGAAGTAATGTTATCGAGGCCAAAAAAGATGTCTAGCTATGACGAACAAGAACGGTTTGAAGAGTTTCTGAGAACCTATAAAGATGAACAAGGAAACTCAATCTATTGGACTCGAGTTCAACAAATGTCTATTAATGACGAAATTTCACTCACAGTAGATTTTCAGGATCTGACTAGTTTCGACAATGTATTCATAGCGCTCGCAGCCGAAGACCCCAAAAGATTCCTAGAAATGGTCAACAACGCCTTAATCTCTGTACTAAGAATCGAAGATCCAGATTATGTCAATAGTCTTGCCGATTCAAGTATCGTAAAAACTCGGTTCATTGGGTATCCTGAACATGTTCCACTTCGTACAATCCGTTCTCGTCATATTGGAAAATTGATTCACATTAGTGGAATTATGATGCGTGCCAGTGAAGTCAAGCCCCTACTTGTAAAAGCGGTTTTTCTGTGTCGAATTTGTCAAGCTGAAATTCCTCAAGATCAAGATGAAGGAAAATATACTGAACCTGCGCTATGTCCAGTTTGTACGAAAAAGACACCCATGAGGTTAGTTCCTCAAAAGTCACAATTCAAGGACTGGCAGAAGGTTCGAATACAAGAATCTCCAGAAGAACTACCTCCAGGTCAGATGCCCCGATCGGTTGATGTAATTTTGGAAGGCGATATTGTTGACATATCTAGACCCGGAGATCTAGTTAAGGTCACTGGAATACTACAAACAACCCCGGATTTCTCACGACGAGGAGGGAAACTAGCCACATTCAATATATTCATTGAAGCGAACGGTGTTGAAATATCTGAGAAAGAGTATGAACAGCTTCAGATATCTGAAGAAGATGTGAAGCGTATCGAAGAGTTATCTCAACACCCACAAGTCCATGAGAGAATTTACGCATCTATTGCACCATCAATTCAAGGTCATGATAATATCAAAGAATCCATTGCCCTCCTTGTTTTTGGGGGTGTTCCAAAGCTTCTATCTGATGGAACACGTTTAAGGGGTAAATCAAATATTCTGATGATTGGAGATCCTGGGACCGGAAAGAGCCAGATTCTCAAGTTTGTTTCTGGGCTTGCAGCTCGCGGACTGTATACATCAGGAAAAGGCACAACCGCGGCTGGCCTCACTGCGGCAGTCGTTCATGATACAGATTCAAGCGCAATGACTCTTGAAGCTGGAGCTTTAGTTCTAGCAGATCAAGGAATTGCCTGTATTGACGAATTCGATAAGATGGATCCCAATGATCGAACAGCAATACATGAAGCCATGGAGCAACATACTGTAAGCATTGCCAAAGCAGGTATTGTAGCCACGCTCAATGCACGAACTTCTATTCTCGCAGCCGCAAATCCAACCTTGGGTCGCTATGAAGACTCACTTACTCTCCAAGAAAACATAAGATTGCCATTCACAATCCTGTCACGATTTGACTTAATCTGGATAATGGTCGATACCGTAAATGTTGATCAAGATCGTGAACTTGCCAAATTCATTTTAGATATGCATCAGATGAAAAAAATCCAAGATAAAGGCACACTGCCTCCTATTTCTCCCGACTTTTTGAAAAAATATATCGGATACGCAAATCTTAACGTATTTCCTCAACTCACTGCAGATGCTGCAGAAGTTATAGAAGACTTCTATGTTGAGCTTAGGAAAAGTGCTGAGGGTGGAGGAGCAATTCCAATTACAGCTCGACAACTTGAATCACTTGTTCGATTAGCAGAGGCGAGAGCTAGGATGGCACTTCGATCTGAAGTCAACAAAGAAGACGCTCGGGCAGCAGTTCGTTTAATGGAAGAGTCGCTAAGGATGGTTGCAATGGATAGAATAACTGGCAGAATCGACATTGATCGGCAAGTATCAAAGATGAGTGCCGAACAAAGAAGTTCATCTGATATTATCATCAAGGCACTTCGAGATATGGAAGCTGAAGGAACTTCAACAGTTAATATTGATGCGTTGATACAGAGAACCGTCTCAATGGGACTCTCTCGTGAAAGAGCCGAAAAGGTCATTGAGAAACTACTCAACGATGGGATACTATATAGTCCACGAGAGGGCAAAATCAGGCACTCCCAGAGCTAAACAAAGTATCTGCAATAATCTCAGTGGAGATGGATATCATTCGATTGGAAGAGTTGGAAATTAACAAGAAAATAATCTCTCATCTTCAGACACATGGAATCTCAGAGCTCTTTGAACCACAAGAAACTGCATTCAAAACGGGGGTCTTGGATGGGAAAAATCTTGTATTGGCAATTCCTACAAGCTCAGGAAAAACATTAGTCGCAGAAATTTGTATGCTCAAGGCTATTCTTGATGGTCGTGGAAAAGCACTTTATCTTGTTCCTCTAAAATCACTTGCACGTGAAAAGTATGTAGACTTCAAAAAGTACGAAGATCTTGGAATAACCACGGCAATGTCTGTAGGTGATTTCGACTCACCTGGGAGAAGCCTAAAAGATGCTGATATAGTCGTAGTTACGACTGAACGAGCAGACTCACTTGTTCGTAATAAAACCGATTGGATTAATGATGTAGGGATTGTAGTTGCTGATGAAATCCATCTCATCAATGATGCCAAACGTGGTCCAACTCTTGAGATGGTTCTAGCAAAACTAGTTCAAATCGTTGAAGATATTCAAATAGTTGCTCTAAGTGCCACTATTTCTAATGCAGACCAGATTGCGAGGTGGCTCAATGCTGAACTGGTCAAAAGTACTTGGAGACCGGTTCCTCTGAATGAAGGGGTCTATTTAGACGGAAAAATCAACTTCTACCAAAATGGAAGAAGTAGGTCCAGAGAAATCAAAAGAGAACGAAAAGAAGTATTGGCTGATATTATCTGTGACACTCTTGATGAAAATGGACAAGTTCTTGTTTTTGTGTCGAACCGTCGTTCGACTATAGCTGTGGCGAAGAAACTTGCACCATCTTTGCGGCGTTATATTTCAAAAGACGAAATGTATCAACTAGCAAAAGGAGCCAAGAAAATTGCATCATCTCCTTCAGCGCCTGAAGCATCCAAAACATTGAGTCGTTTGATAGCTAATGGTGTTGCTTTTCATCACGCTGGTCTTGATAACAATGAACGTGTGCTTGTTGAAGATTATTTCAAGGATAATCTGTTGAAAGTAATTGTTGCTACACCAACACTTGCAGCAGGTGTTAATCTACCTGCAAGACGAGTTATCATTCGTGATTATCGTAGATTTGACCAA
>PIXS01000053.1 GCA_003096255.1 Candidatus Bathyarchaeum sp.
AGGGATGCCGTAGCACAAGGACGTCAGCGTAGTTTTCGACAACTCTGATTGTGTCTGCCAAGTTTTCGCCTTTTTTGATGGCAGCAACTTTGGGTTCCGCAAAGCCAATGGTGGTTCCTCCAAGCTTGTTCATGGCGGCTTCGAAGCTTAGGCGGGTTCGGGTGCTGGGTTCAAAGAACAGTGTTGCCAAGATTTTGCCGCTGAGCATGTTTGAGCCTTTTTTGGCTGTTGGCTCCATGGATGCTGCGGTTTTCAGAATGTAGTCAATTTCTTCTCGGGTGAAGTCTTTGATGGATACTATGTCGCGTCCCTTAAACTGCAAACGTTACACCAGACACACTTTAGCACATCACAAATAAATGCTTTAATCTACTTGGTCATTGTTCAAGCGGTTTTGCTTCTTTGCTGTAATTGTTATTCTGCTGGTATGCAGCTACTTCACTAAGTGCTTGCGTGTGTAGTAGGGTTTTTTTAGATTGCCAGATTGCGTCTTGGCATTTCAAGATTTTCAATGTGCATTAGTATTCTTGACTATCGGTAAAAAAGTCTAATATATCTATCAACGTATATGGATTAATGTGGTGTGTAGTGGGAAGACCAAATTCCTTTCTCCCAATGGAGTTCTTTTTCCCTGCTACACACCACACATCTTAGTCCTGAAAACTTAAGCCTTCTGAAAGTTAGTTATAGAACAATGTTCTATGTGTGCGGTTTTGACATCGATTCGTAATTCTTGTTTTCTTGATGTTATCATTTCCACTGGAAACACAGGGGTGTAGTGTGTAGCAATACATTTGATACACACACATGCATAATAATGTGAATGTTTGGATTATCGCGCCAGTAGTTGCCTATTGCCAAAATTGCCCCTAACCTATTGGCCTTCAGATAAAACGTCTCTAATCCTGTCTGTGCTAAAGTATCTGACTGAATTTCTTTGTCTGACACTACTCCCCTATTTATCCTACTACTGATTCAACAGTCATGTTTAGGACAACTTCCGCTATATCCATAGAATACTCCGCTATTCTTCTCACACTCTCAATCACTAACCTGATGTTAGCTGCCTCCTCAATATCCGTCTCTTTTGACGAAAGCAACGCCTTCTTCTCCAGAGAAGCTATCATGTTCGCTTTTGCGATAACGCTGTCTGCCAAGGCGAAATCTCGTCTGAACAAAGAGTCTATCGCAGTTTCAAAGGAAGAAATCGCCACCTTATTCATTTCCTGAATTGCTTTAAGAAACTCTTCATCTAGCATCTTTTTGAGACGTTGAACATATTTCGCTATGTTGGTGGCGTGGTCTGCTGTTCTTTCCACCATTTTTGTTACAAGCCGGTAGCCTAGGCAGTCATTTGTCGCTTTCAACCCTATCTCCGTAATTATTCTAGGATTCTGAATCGCCATCTTCAGCTGCCGTATTATGTAAAGATGAAACCTGTTGACCTCATAGTCAGTAGCTCTAACATCACTTGCTAACTGGTAATCGATGTTTCTGAGGGCAGTTATGGCATCCTTGTGCATAGACGCTGTTATTATCGTCATTCGCCGCAAAGCGCTCGGAACCGACAATTCAGGGTAACTTAACAAAACCTGCAAAGTCAACTCTTTGGATGTGTCAGTTACTATCTCTGTTCCAACAAGCATGTTTCTGGCAAAAGTTTTAACTGCGTTCCTTTGGGTTGACGAGATTTCTTTTTGCCGGTCTTTTGGTCTTATGTGAATTATGTTATAGCCTTGCAGATACACCGCAACAGTTTTCCTAATGAGCGCCTCAGGGCTGTCTTCTGGAGAAACCTTGATTGTTGCCTCCTCTGTCTTTTCCCGTTTTCCAAGTTCTGGAGGTAAAATAGCTAAAGAACCATCTTGTTGCTGCCGGACAATTAATGGGCTGCCTTTTTCAAGCCCGCTTTGGGTGACCCACCTTTTTGGTAATGAGAGTACGTAGGTGGAACCCCCTGTTATTTGGAGTTTCCTTGTTTCTTCGTTTTGTCTATGTTGAGAATGAGTCACTTCTAACCCCTTCATAGTTGCAAAGTGTCTTGTACAGATGTATTTTTGCTATATAGATTATATATGTTATGTAGAAAAACTATATACTTTCTGGGCTGAGTTTTGCTATCAGAAAATAGAGGTGAAAGATTTGATTGGAAAATCAAACAAAGGCGTATCGACAACCTTTGCGCTCATAGGTATGGTAGCGCTTCTTGTGGTTGGAATTAGTATTGGTTACGTCATGAATTCCGGACAAACTGGAACAACAGGAGAATTCCCTGAAGACAACGAATGGAGAACTGGAAGCATCAATCTTGCTGGCTCAACAACTGTTCTGCCTGTAGCTGACGAAGCCGCCAAAGCCTTCATGATCATGCATAGTGGAGTCACCGTAACTGTTCAAGGCGGTGGATCAGGAACAGGTTACGCCTCAGCAATAGACGGCACAGTTGACATCGGCATGGCTTCCCGAGGTCCTAAACAGAAAGAAATCGACGCAGGAACTCTTTGGTTGCATCCCCTTGCACTGGATGCAGTATGTGTTGTAGTTAACCCTTCAGTAGGCAGCAATGTTGAATTGACTCTGGAGGAGGTCGCAAAAATTTTCGCTGGACAATACACAAAATGGAACGAAGTTGACGCCAGCTTACCTGACGCAGAAATCTACATTGTTGTAAGAGAATCTGGATCAGGAACCAGAGGCACCTTCGAGGAGTACACAATAGACGAATACGAACTCGAAATCGACAGCACAAAAGTTCACGAACAATCAAGCAACCCAGCAGTAAGAACAGCAGTAAAAGACACCCAATATTCAATAGGCTACGTAGGCTTCGGATTCCTAACCAGCGACGTAGTTGCAGTATCTTTAGCTGCAGAAGAGGGAGGCACCTACGTTCCCGCAACCCTAGAAAACATTGCAAACGGCAGTTACCCAATCTCTAGGCTACTATACTTCGTAACTGGCAGCCCCCTTGTAAGCGGATCATTAACTGACAGGTTCGTCTCATTTGTCCACAGTTCAGAGGGCCAAGACATAGTGGAAGCAGAAGGATTCCTGAGACTTCCCGCCAGCCATAACTACCCATAAAAGCCTGCGACACAAATGAAGTACAAGGACTTAGAATCGAAATGAGCAACAAACTGCTCAACAAGATTTCTTCCTTTTTTGTTAGTCTAAAGTCTCAACCTATGACTGTTGTTCTTTTTCTTTGTGCCTCATTTTCCATCCTTATTCTGTTTTTGATGCTCTTTTTTGTAGCCAGAGAAGGCGCACTGGCTTTCTCCAAGTTTGGAGGCGACCTGCTTTTTGGTATGCAATGGAACCTCGAAAAAGACGTGTTCGGTGGATTGCCTCTTTTGTATGGTTCCCTCATGGTCACTTTCGGCGCCCTAATCATCGCAATCCCAATTGGCGTCTCCACGGCAATTTTCGTTTCAGAGGTTCTGCCCTTCCATATACGTGACCCCGTCAAATCGGTTATAGAACTTTTAGCATCCATTCCCTCAGTAATTTACGGTTTCATCGGATTACTGATTTTGGTGCCCTTCATTTCTTCCTTTTTTGGAGTAGTTTCTGGACAAACCGCCCTAACTGCCTCTATTGTATTAGCAATTATGACGATTCCCACCATCGTAAGCGTCTCGGGCGAGATAATTTCGGCTGTGCCCAAAAACTACAAAGAGGCTGCTCTTGGTCTTGGGGCAACCAAATGGGAAACCATCAAAAGTGTTGTGTTGCCCATCTCAAAGTCCGGCATCCTAGCGAGCATAATGCTGGGTTTCGGAAGAGCAGTCGGAGAAACAATTGCTGTGTCGATGATTGCAGGTAACCAAGCACACCTTGCATCAAGTTATCTAGAGGCGATTTATGCGATTCCATCCTTTATCGCAACACACATGGGCGAAGCTGCAGTGGGCAGCCTAGAATACAGCGCCCTTTTCGGGTTAGGACTCATCCTACTCATCATCACATTCATAGTTAACACGTTAGCCGACATCGTAGTAAAGAGAGGTGCCTAAAGTGGGTAGCCAAACTAAAGAACGAATCTTCTTCTTTGCCCTAGGCGTGCCCATGATAATGTGTTTGCTGGCTTTCTTCTGGATTGCCGCCACCCTCTTCACAGGCATAGGAACCCTAAACTTGGAATTGTTGACAACAAGCGCCCTCAAGGGCGGAGCATTCGAAATGATTGTGGGAACAATATACCTGTTCGTAGGTGCAGCTGCCATCGCAGGTCCCATCGGAGTTTTTGCAGCCATCTACCTTGTGGAGTATGCGCCCAGCGGAAAAATAACACGAATCATCGATCAAGCCATCAACAACTTGGCTGGTGTTCCATCCATAATCATTGGTTTGTTCGGATACACTTTGTTCAGCAAACAACTTGGATTCAACATTTCGCTTCTGTCTGGCTGGCTAACCCTTTCATTGATGATTCTACCCATCGTCATAAGAGGCTCAGAAGAAGCTATACGAATTGTTCCCACATCCTTCAAGCAAGCTGCATTGGCTTTGGGAGCAACAAAATGGAAAGCAGTTAGCTTGACAACCTTGATTGCGGCGGCGCCTGGAATAGTTACAAGCGTGATTTTGGGGATTGCCAGAGTTGCAGGGGAAACAGCGGCGATTCTTTTCACCTCCTGTGTGTTGATTACCAGAGGTTTGCCGTCTTCGCCGTTGGAGCCTGTGATGTCACTTTCCTTCAACATGTATGTGAAGATAGTTGCTCGGGGAGAGGCGCCAGAGAATGTTTTCGGAATAGCGTTAATCCTCTTCTTCATAGTTGTCGCCTTTTCACTCGTTGCAATAATTCTCAGAATCTATTACAGGAGGAAACAACCTTGGTTAAGTTAAACAAGAAGCAGGTGACTGCCAATGAACTATGACACAAAAATAGAAACCAAGAAACTGAACATCTGGTTTGGAGAAAAACACGTCATCAGAGACCTTGACCTAAAAATCAAGGAAAACACAGTAACAGCCATTATGGGACCTTCAGGATGCGGCAAATCAACACTGCTAAGGGCATTCAACAGGATGAACGACGTAATCAAGTCCAGCAGAACAACAGGCGAAGTCTTAATTGGAGATAAGAACATCTACAGAGACGGCACCAACGTCTATGACCTGCGAAGACAAGTTGGAATGGTGTTCCAGAAACCAAACCCGCTTCCTAAATCGATATACGAAAACATTGCTTTTGGTCCAAAAATCCACAAAATCGCAAGCGGCAAGGCCCTTGACAAGATTGTGGAAAAAAGCTTGAGAGCCGCTGCCCTATGGGACGAAGTTCATGACCGACTGAACGACAGCGCTTTTGACTTATCTGGAGGACAACAGCAACGGCTTTGTATTGCCCGAGCATTGGCGGTAGACCCTGAAGTCATTCTCATGGATGAGCCCTGTAGCGCCTTGGACCCTGCGGCAACAGCAAAAATTGAGCAACTCATAAGAATTCTATCCACCGATTATACTGTCGTGATAGTCACGCATAACATGCAGCAGGCATCGCGGGTCTCTGACTACACTGTCTTCCTGTATTTAGGGGAAGTGATAGAGGAAGGCAACACGAAGACCATCTTTGAGAATCCACAGCACGAGTTAACTGAACAATATATCACGGGAGAATTCGGTTAGGTGAAACAACATGAAGAGATTAATTGACGCAGGAATGGAACAGTTGGCGAGTATGCTCTTTCGTATGGGAGAGCTTGCCCAAAACACTGTTACCATGTCTGTAATGAACTATCTTGAAGGCACAAAAGGACACAAACAAGTAGAGAACCTCTCAGACACTCTGTCTGCGATGATGGAGCCGATTGAGGACACAACATTCGAAATTATTGCCAGATTCCAGCCAGTTGCTTCTGACCTTAGAATCCTGAAGTCATACATGAAAATCTGCTACGACTTCAGACGATACGGAAGGTACGCCCTTGACATTTCGCAAATCAATGAAAGGATAGGGGGCATGGACACCTGTGACCTGTCCTTCAGGAAAATTGTCAAAGAGATGGGCGTAGAAACCCTGAACATGGTCAACATCAGCATCGAAGCTCTAAGGAATCACGATGCAGAGCTTGCAAAAAGCTTGTCTGAAACGGAAAAGCGTGTTGACCAGCTGTACTACGAGTATCTTGACAAACTAATCGAAACCAACACCACAACTGGATGCACAATCTCAAGTCTGCTAGTGGTGAGGTATCTTGAGAGAATTGCTGACCACGCCACATACATTGGCGAGTCCGTTGTGTATCTTGCAACAGGAGAAAAAACGACACTAAGATAAGGTTTGAAAACTGTAAAGGAGGGAAGAAAATGGCTAAGAAAAGTTATGCTTGGTTTGAAAGACACCGCAAAACAAAACTGCTGGACCTTGCTCAAGAACAGATAAGCACAGCTCTTGACACCGTCACACTGCTAAACAAGGCAATGCAAAACATCTCCAAAGGAAACGTGAAAGAAGCAAAAACGCAGATTGAGAAACTCTTCAGTGTAGAAGAAGAAATCGACCACCTGCGAACCGAAGTTTTCAAGGAATTATCCAAAGGCGCTGCCCTGTTTGCTGACTACCGAGAGGACCTGCTCCACCTTGTGAAACGCCTTGACACCTTTGCAGACCACGTGAAGGATGCGGCACGATGCATAGTGATGCTTGGAGACACCAAAATTCCAGACCCCCTATGGGCAAAAGCTGTTCACATAACTGCAACTCTTGTAGATTGCGCAACTGCCCTACGAAGCAGCATACAGAACATCTCGGCAAATCCTGCAGAAGCCATGAAAGGCGCCCACAAAGTCGAAGAAATTGAAGCGGGAATCGACAAAGAGTATCTTGAAACCAAGTCTCTTTTCATCAAGCATGCGGAGCAAATTAACAATGGTGCTCTGATAATCTTTGATGACATGGTTGAGTTCCTTGAAGAAGCTGCTGACATGTGCGCTGACACAGCCGACTACATTGTCACTCTAGCAAGCTCAGCATAAAATGAAAAACAACCAACACCCCTTTTTCCTTTTAATAGTTAAACGTTTGACAGGAAAGTCTGGAAGAGTGAAGAAGGCTCCGTTTGCTTATGCAAAAGTTTTCTTTATCCACTCTTTGATTTCTTCTCTTACCCGCCTGACACCCTTCATGATTTCTTCTTCAGAACCCGTGAACTGGTTAGGGTCATCAAAGGCTTTGTGAATGACCTTTTCTCCATGAAAGAATGGAAAAGCCTTAATCGGTATATTCCCTTTTTCTATTAACAAAAAACTGTAGACAGATTTGTTCAAGGGTGAATAGTTATGGAGCGATGGTTTTCTGAACGAAGAAAATCTAAGGTATTGCAGATGGCGGATAGGCAGATGACCTTAGCCATCGATACGGTAATCGAGCTTGAAAAGTCAATTAATGCTGCCCTACACGGCAACAAGGAAAAGGCGATTACCTCCTTCAAAAAACTGTCTAGCGCTGAACATGAAATCGATGAGCTTCGAAGAACCGTTTTTGAAGAGCTCACCTGTGGAAATCTTATATCCAAAGACCGAGAAGACATCATGCACCTAGTCAAGAGGCTAGATCAGATGGCAGACCACGTCAAGGATGCTTCACGAGCAGTCATTGTGCTTCTAGATGCGGAAGTCCCAAAGGAGATGTGGGAACAGTTTGCAAAAACTGCCAAAGACTTGGTTGTTTGTGCAAAAACTTTACGTAAAGCCATTGAAAATTTGGGCACAAACCCTGACAAGGCTATGGAGCTTGCAAAAGAGGTTGACAAGATAGAGGGGCAAGTGGATGAGAAGTATGTGCAGTCGAAGGCGTTGCTTCTCAAACTTTGCAAGGAAACGGATGCTGCAACGGTGCTGCTGCTTAAGGACCTTATAGAGGAGATGGAGCATGTTGCCGATGCCTGCGACGACACAGCAGACTACGTTAGAATCTTGAC